>JAJYFX010000077.1 GCA_021785315.1 Actinomycetes bacterium
AAGCGTACTGCTGTTCCAGAAATGGCGCCACAACCCAAAGTTGTTTGGCGGGCTGTCGGTTTCAGACCAAGAAAAGGTAATAGGACGAACGAAGGAACTGAGCGACGAGTTCGAGGAAGAAGACCTCCCTCCAAACTCGCACGTAGCCCGCACGACCTTGACTGAAGGTGGGCGTGAGCTTCCTATCTTTCGCCGCAATGTATCTTATGGCACGCCTAGCGACCACGGTACAGTCTTTGTCGGATTCAGCAATGATCAGAACAGGCTTCATGAGATGCTGAAGAAGATGACCGGAATTCCAGACGGCATTAGGGACGCGCTCACTCGGTTCACCACGCCACTGACCGGTTCGTACTACTTCATCCCGCCGATCAATTCTCTAAGGAGACTTGCCGACCAGACTAAATTCCACTCCGTCGGGCCCGGGTTATGATAAAGCCTTTGGGATGGGCCCGACATCAAGGACAAAGGGTTCACCAGAAGTCCGGCTCCCCGGTGCCCTAGCGCCAAATTCGGTTGCCCTTTGATGGCAGGCCATGCATTAGCTGATAGGTTGTACGAATGGAGGCATGACCAGACGAGTTCGACACTGGAGCTCGTGTAGCTACGCCGAGGCGAGCTGGGTCTTGAAATGATCGGAGCGCTAGAGTTTTCGCGATGAGTTATTTTGCGGCCAGAAGTTCAGCATGAGCGGCAGATACATCAATCCCACCTAACGATTTCGGAGATTTTCAACAAAAAAGTCGACCAATGGAAATCATTCAGGCCAATCCGGAAATGCCACTGATACGCCAGCGACCCGGCAAGCACACCTTGCCGACTTGGTCGGTTTATATATTTCTGGTTGGCTTTGTAGGCAGCGCCGTGGAAGCAATTCTGTACTATTCCGGATTGCAGACTAAACAACTTGCCGGAAGCCTTTTAGCGATCGCACTCTCCCTCACGATCATTGCCTGCGCAGCTGGAAACTTTTCGGTTCTCGCGCTGCGCGAAGAACGCTCGAGGGGATTTTCAAACTACTGGATCGATCTTCCCGACAGTTTTAATCTCGCTTTCCTATTCTTCAGCACGATCCTGCTTGCAATTGGGACGCACCTCACGACCGGCCGAAAAAGCATATTAATTGATGTCACTCTGGGAACCGGACTCTCCTTTTTATATCTCTGTCAAATAGCGTCAGTGGCAAGCCTTCGCCGGCTTTATCCCAAGCTCGCGCTTGGATTCTTAATTGGCCTCTGTTATTCCATCGCCGTAATGACAGGACGAGGCGCACTCAACATCGCGGGACTTTCCATGCACCTGGCGATCTTCGCAATGACAGGGTTCGTCTTGGGATTTCTATCGAACAGCATTCATGCAGAAATGCTCAAGAAGTCAACTTTTGCCAATCTGATGTCAGCGAGGGCGAGACTTTGGAGCGAGATCGCCCAAAAGGCCCACCAGATAGCTGAAATGGAAAACTCGGGAGATATTGAGAACGCCGTAATTGATGCGGCCGTTGCGCTCGGCTATCCAGTGTCAGCCATTGCAGTCCTAGCCAAAGACATGAGCACCTTCAGATATCTCCATCCGACTGCCGCAATTCCAAGAGAATTGATTGATCGCGATTTGCCACTGAGCGGGATCTCATCAATGGTAGTGAGTTCCAGAAATACCCAAATACTTGATTACCAAAGCTTGGACAACGCCATTCCGCTCATCAAGGCGATCGAGCTGAGGACAACCATAGGCATCCCGATGTGGAACGCAGGCGAGATTGTGGCCGTTCTAATCGCCGGCAGCCTAAGCGACCGAGAGATATTTGCTGAAGAACTGACCGCTTTAGAGCTGCTGGCTGCGGCTGGGAGCTCTGCCCTTGAACACCGTTCTATCACTTCATCGCTCATAGCACAGTTGACTCGATACACCTCCATGATCGAAGACGCCCCGAATCCGATGATTGTCATCGATGAAAACAAGACCATAGTCCTGGCAAACAAGCGCATGGATTTGCTGCTGGGCTATCCGCGCAAGCAGCTGACCTCTATGAATCTCAATGATTTCCTCGCCGATCCTGAACCGATATACACGCTGCTGTCACAAGATGTGCCGGCAAATTCCTCGGCCGAATTCCAGAGCTTTGCCACATCTAGCGATCAAAATCGCCTGGAGGTAGAGGTTAGCGCGGCTAAAGGCCGGCCAAACTCGGACCGCGATGTGGTGGCGATAACTTTCAGAGATATCACGAAGCAAAGACGAACCGAAGCCAGACTGTTGGATTTGGCAAACTTTGACCCCGCCACAGGACTTGCCACCAGGGCACGCCTTTTGGATGAACTGAGAAAAGCTGTGCTGCGAAATGCACGCACGAAAGGAGCGGTCGTCCTGATACTGTTCGAACTTGAAAACTTCGAGCCAGTATCCCATGCCGGAAGTGGCCACGATAGAGAACATATCCTTTTGGCAATTCTTCGTGACCTGGAGGATTACATACGAGATGGCGACTTGCTGGCCAAGGTTAGTGAAAATCGTTTCGCGATTCTCGCTGAAGACCTGTCAGAATCGCGCACGCTCAGCTATGTGCGCCAATTATTGACTTTTACGACCGAGACAAGGCATGTCGATGAAGTAGCTGTGCGGGCAGACGCCACTTTCGGAATCGCGTTCGCCGGCCCTGCCATTAGCGCCGAAACGCTTCTTCAGCACGCAAACAGCGCTTTGCTCAGAGCGCTTACGAACCACGAGTCACAAATATCCTTTTACAGTAAGGAACAAAGAGTTGCAGCCCAACGCCGCCTTCAGATGGAGGACGACCTGCGCCGGGCGCTTCGAGAACAGCAGTTTCACCTTGAATACCAGCCAATTGTAAATTTACAAACAGGTCAAATTGTAGCCGCCGAAGCATTGATCAGGTGGGACCCCGCCGGGAATCACAGTGTGGCTCCAGATGCTTTTATACCTGTGGCCGAAGAAACGGGAATAATCATTCCCATAGGGACATGGGTTATACGCGAGGCCGTGCGGCAAATGGCCCTTTGGCGGAAAGACAGATCTTTATTCGCCGACTTCAGCATGCATCTAAACGTTTCGCGGGTACAACTTCAGAGCGACGAGATTCTTCGTGATATCACGCTCGCCCTTGAAGATTTCCAGATCCCGAGCGACAAGCTGTCTGTTGAAATTACCGAGACCGCGCTTCTGAATGATTCTCAGACTGCAAACCAAATTATCCATAAGCTGTCTGAACTTGGCGTAAAGATCGCAATTGATGATTTCGGAACCGGATATTCGTCGCTTAGCATGCTGACGACACTTCCAATAGACCTAGTGAAAATTGACAAGTCTTTCGTAGGCCAACTCGGCGCCACAAGTGACCTCACGGTTGAAGCGATCGTCAATATGGCGAATCGGCTCAATCTCGCAATTGTTGCTGAAGGCATAGAATCTGCCGAACAAGCCGAAAAGCTCCAGCGCTTTGGCTGCTATTACGGACAAGGATTCCTTTTTAGCAGGTCAGTCCGACCTGAGCAGTTCCCAAGCCTTCAATTCGATTAGCCCGCCGCCGCCGAAGGTGGCTCTCCGTGAATTTTTATCCTCAAGCCGCTAGAGCTATCCGACCTCTAGCACTTCAAGGAGGAGATCGAAATGCTGAGCAGTTTGGGCGAATTGCTGCCGGAATGTGCAAACCAGTACAAGCTGTTCCCGACTACCGAAAGCGTGGTATTTTTCGACGAGCTTCGCGTGCCTGCCGGCAAACCCGCGACAGGACACCAGTTCTTTGAGCCGGAAGGCAGAAGATCCCACTCATAACTGTTGGTCCTCTGGCCCGTCACCAGAAGCGAGCCGCTGGGAAGCATCTGAAGCTCTGCGCCACCTATTCCATTTGCAATCGAGGCAGGCGTCGCACCTGGAACCGGGGGGGCTTCCAGCACACGCCAGGTTGAACCTCCATCACTTGACTCCCTGATCAGATATGGTGAGCCTGATGAGATCAGCAGCTCCGCCTCGCTGGAAATAGCTACAAGTTCATTTGCGCTGCAGTTTTGAACTTGGGCCGGCCATGTGGGCTGATGCCAGTTTCCACCATTGTCGAGCGAATATAAGATGCTCTGCAAGCCAGGCATATGCGCACAGTTGCCGGGCAGATACGAGCCGAATGTCAGACATGGCCCGCGTGGTGGACACGCTAAGGTCCCTCCGGTTTGCCAGGTAGCATCCCCTGCTTTGAGCGTTTCAAGAAGGGGCACTCGAGCTGCATCTGGAAAATAGATGCCGGATTCCTCTGTGCCTGGAGCGAAAAGAGCCTGCAAGGAGCTTTCCTGATAGCGGAAACCCGCGAATCCATCTATTTTTGCGCCCGGCGGGACCGGCACCGGTGTCCAGTGCTTGCCTAGATCAGAGGTCTGAAGCGCAATGCTGACGAAGGGCGGCGCCTGAAAATTTGGAGCAACAAGGAATGAAGCCAGTACGATTTTCCCCGCAGCTCCCCCATCCGCCAGCGCAACGGAATTGCACTGGGGCACAGTGCCTCCCATAAGTCCATAACCCATTCCAATTAGCTCTTCGCCGGCAGCCACCGTCGAAATGGTTTCATTGGAGTTGGTCCCAGTGACGCCAATTTGTCCTTTGTCGCACCAGGCAATCTCTCCTGGATTAGCTGGATTCTCTGAAATTTGCGATGACCCGCTGAACTCGACCATTGCTGGCTTGACTTTTCCGAGGGTCGCAAAGGCTGGGGGCGGCTGGACCGTAACGCCAGCATGTCCCATCAGAATCTTGCTGACGCCTTTGGAGGTCGGCGAGAAAGTCAGCTCATTTGCCGACGCCTTGCCCGAGGTAATTTTCAGCTGAAACACGAATGGCCGGCTTGAGCCGATTATCGATTGCAGCGGAGCAAACCCTGTCACTTTGACAATATCCCCCGGATAAGTCAGTGCGGGCGACGCGCTCAGGTGCGCACATTCAGCTGCGTTCTGACACCATGGGGCGGACCTCGGGCTGACGCTCAGATGGTAGTAGGCGGATCCCTCCGATCCGCCAAGTCCGCACCCTTTCACCTGGGTAAGACATTCAATCGAGACCTTGTAACCGCCGCTTGCTAAAGGAGCGACTTTATTATTGCCAGACTCGAACCAAGGCGCGGCCGGGACGACAATTGACGAAACAAACTTCGTGGGGTCCACCCATGTCAAAGATACTCCCTGGTACTGGAGTCCAGATCCACATCCATCCCAACACAGGTCGGCATGGCCAACCTGCCTCGACATTGGAGCTGCCAGCGTGCCAGTCACATTGAGAATGGAACCCGGCGGTCCGGAATCCGGCGAAAGGCTTAGTTGAACTGCCGGCCCCGCAGCAGAATCGGCGGGTCCGGAAAGTCCCTGGCCGCCAGCCACAGTACCTTTCACTGAGCCAATTGCCTCAAGTGCAATCGAGTAAGGCCCAGGACCCATAGCGCCAATTCTCAAGCACCCGGCGATGGCTCCATTCATAGACTGCGCGATCTCCTGGTCCGGCCCGGTCGATTCGGCATTTTTCGGACACCGGGCTGACGAGAACGAAGTGTACTGTACCTCCGGTTCAGTGACTTGGCTGGCAGCCCCGTGGCCCACCCCGCGAGTGGCGTTCGCCAGGGATCCGCAACTGCCAATAATTACTGCCAGCGCCACCAAGCCTAAAAAGGAGAGCCGGCGCATGTTTGCTCGGAGATTCACTCGACGTACCTTAGCACGTCGTAAACAATGCTCATACAACATCGCAACCAGGATTCCAGATCCCGACAAAGGCGACTCGGCGCCTTGCATCCAACAGAAATTGCCGGCATAAGCTTGGCTTTCAAGCCTTGGCCCAGGCAAGGAGCAAATCGCGCGATTGCACTCTCTGCCGGGCGGAGGGATTTTGAAATTGGTAACCGTCTGCTACCATTCTTGATAGATTCAGTCGTGACAGCACAGCTATGTCCGAGACAAGGAATTCTCTAGCCAGCCGAATATGGCTTTACTCGGTTGAGATGGCAGGCAGGATGGCTCCCAACCATTTAATGGAGCGTGGCGTTCCCTTGTAACGGTGAGAATACTTCTGGAGGACTTGTTGGCCGGCCTGGATCAACAATATTCATGGTAGACGTCTTGGTAGGGCAGCCAAAGAATAGCGCTGCGAACTTTTCATCGTCCGGCCAGGAGGGCTATGGCGAAATTGTGTAATATCGAGGCAGACAATCACATCTATGAGGTTCTGGCCTGAGATGAGCTGCCGCTGACGGGGGAAGGAATAGATCTATGCCGAAAATACTCAGCAATGAGATCATCGAGCAGGTACTGACAATGCCGGCTTGCATCGATGCGATGGAAGAGGCATATCTGGCCTTGGTGAACAACCAAGCCGTCACCAGACCTCGGTCGGATACCTATATGCCCTTGGGCAACAGCACCTACTACGTTTTGAAGACCATGGACGGGATCCTCGGAACAAAAGGAATCGGGTCAATCCGCCTCAACTCCGACCTAATTAAATGGTCGACTACCAACGGAGTCACCAAGAAGTCCAAATTGCGCTCTGCGCCGGGCGACAGATACAACGGGATGGTCCTGCTTTTTGATATACACACTGGCGAGATCAAAGCAATGTTTCCGGATGGGTTCATCCAGAAGATGCGGGTCGCAGCGACCGGGGCGCTCAGCGTCAAATACATGGCCAGGCAAGACTCCGAAGTACTTGGTCTGATCGGGACAGGATGGCAGGCAACTGGAGCCATAGAGGCGATACACACTGTCAGGCCTTTGAAGCAAGTGAAAGTTTTCAGCACCACCGCAAGCCACAGGCAGGAATTTGCCGAGACTTATCAGAAAAAATTGGGCATCCCGGTCATTGCCGTGGATTCCCCCAGAGAGGCGGTTCGGGGCGCGTCGATAGTTTCTACGGCTACCAATTCTCTGACCCGGGTGATTGAGGCAGACTGGTTGGAACCAGGTTGCCACGTCTACTGTGTCAAATATTCGGAAATTGGCGACGCAGTGCGGGCTAGAGCTGACCGGGTTGTTGTGAACGTCCGCTTCGCCGCCCTGGATAACTACATTCCAGGAATTGGCTATGTTTCCGGCGCAGATCCAATCGATCTGCTCGAGCAGGGGATCGAAAAAGAAGCTACGGCCGAGTCAGAGGAAGTGTGGGCCAAATCCCTTCCCGAGCTCAACGAGGTTGTAAGTGGCTCAGCGATTGGCCGGCAGAACGACGATGAAATCACACTGTTCGTCAATAACAACGGCCTCGGTCTCCAGTTTTCTGCCGCGGGAGCTGTGGCTCTGAAGCTCGCGGATGAGAAAGGCCTGGGAATCGACATACCTATAGATTGGTTTGTACAGACCGTCCATCCGTAGCTTGATTCAGTCCTATCGTGAAGCTGCTCTTTTGTACGACCCATCGCCGGGATAGGAATGTCCCAAGGACAGGCAAACATTAGCCATGAGGTACGAGTATTCACATTGCCGGACTCGACTGATTCAAGCGCCCTGGATAT
>JAJYFX010000078.1 GCA_021785315.1 Actinomycetes bacterium
GTCCTTCCAGCCCTGGTTGAAGTATCCGTTTGGAGAGCGTGTGGCGTACTCCTGAATCCCGTCGCCATCGATGTCGCCGTCTTTTTCTATCCATCCAAGCGCAGCTTCAACGTGGGGACGCAACAGATCGATTTCCGCCAAATTGGCGTGCCAGTCCCACGTGCATGCGACCGCCAAAACAAATAGGGGCGTAGCGTCATGGGTGCCGTAGTATGGCGTGTGGGGGATGAGGCCCAGCTCAGCCAGTTCGCCTCTTCGAAGTTCATGCTGAATCTTTCCCGGCTGCATGTCGCGGCTATCGTCGGTATCTGTGGCCTGGAGTACCGATAGTGCCCTGAGGCTGCCTTCAGCGAATTTGTACGAGACATGAAGAGCCTGAAGCGAGGTTATAAGGGCGTCCCGGCCGAAGACGCTTACAAACCAAGGAACTCCGGCGGCAGGTAGCCACATGCTTTCTGGCGGAATGGCATTCGGCGCGATGGGCACGTTATCGGGGATCTGCAGGCGCATGCGCAAACCGATCAGGTCATCGAGCGCTTGTTGCACGGCGTCGTTGACAACTGGATTGCTTGTCTTGAACTTTGTCGAGTCCGCTATCCACGGCTCGGCCATATTGTTCTCGTTGGCTGCACTGAAAAGGTCGTGGCAGGTCTCGATGGTAGGAAGAGCCTCACCTGCAATAATTGGGCGCCACAAGAGACATGTGGTCCAGCGTTCCCTGGGCTCAAGAGTTATCGGAAAACTGAGGCCGCCATTTGCGTACACTGGCGGGGCTCCTAGAGTCTTTGCCTCGAACTGGACGGACCGAACAAAACCTTCATTGGTGAACACATTTAGCAGTATCGACTTCTTAGCGTTCCAGCTGCTGTTGATGAGCCCGCGCCGCTGAAGGCGATTCTCCTTAACGTCGAATAGGTCGGCAAAGTCGGACTCGATGCTTATCTCTAAGATCAGTTCGACTTTTTGATCGAAAAAGTTCGTTAGTTCATAGTCTTCGTGTACTCCGCGCCCCAGCACCCGATCGAGTTGCAGATGGAGGGAACTCCCAGGAACCTCGACCCCTAGGTCATCGATAAACTTTTCATTCGTGAACTCATAGCGTCCGGAGTTCCCTGTTATCGCAGATGAATTGAGGAGCAGTGGAGCATCACGCGCAATCCTTAGTCTGAATCCGGAAACAAGCCTGGTATCGGCAATGAAGTAGCCTTGCTGCCTATTGCTGGAGATCTTTCCGTTCGGCTCGGAGATGAGTATCTCATCATCCAGATGCGTCACCTGATTTACGGGGCCTACGTTTATCCTTGCCTTCATTAGTTACCTCTGTATCGAATGCAAAAGGAGAAATTCAAGGGAAAATTGCCGCACCTCGATTTTGAGGCATTGTTTGGATGGCTTTTCACTGTATCGGAAATTGGCCTCATCAATCTGCGATCTTTCAGAGTACCCGAAACGTAGTTCCTAGATAGAGCATATTAACAGGAAACGGAAGCACATCCCCTTTTAGATGTGGCTGTAGGTATTTCTTACATGGTCTCACAGAATTGAGTGGTCTGGCTGGCAACCGCAAATTTGCACGAAGATGGGCTTTTTAAAAGTGGTCCCTTTAAATCGAAGCGTTAAGAAATCTGCTGGTTTATTGCCTCGGGCGACCCTGGAACTAAACTCCAGCTCACGTTGCCTGCGTAACCGGCCTCGTAAACCTTGCTGGCGGGATCTGCAGTAGGTGATTAAGCAATACCATGAATCCGAGTTGGAAGATCACCTCTCCTTCCAGCATGAAGTTCAACATGTGGTCAGGCAGCGAGAACATGGCCAGAAGGCCGCCGAGGAACTGGATTCCTAATGCAATTCTGGATACGCGGTCTGGGAGATGCCTGAAACAAATTACCGCTCCCGTGTACATCTCAATTGCGAATATTACGCCTCCAAGAATCATGTGCGTCCAATTGAAAAAGGTATCGACTGTGTATGGAGTCAGCAGCAAGAGGACAATACCAACAGAAACCACCCTCAGCGTGAACTTGACAAGCCGGTATGGAGCGAAATCCGGGAGCTTTTTCGAGGTCGTAATGAGTATTAAGCTCCCGACCACGAATCCGATGGCTACGACCGGCAGCGTCGGTAGGGTGACGCCAAAATAGCTGATGCCGTAGATATTGACGTTGTGGTTCCAGATCATGATGGTGCAGACCAATACCGTGGCGAGAAGAACAATCTCCGAAGCCACCAATTGATGCAGGGGGGTGTCTTGGTACTCTGAAGCCGCTATTTCAGCGCTCGAGTTCAGGTCGGGCTGATCTTTTCGTTTTCTTCGCGCAAACATGAGCAGACTTCCCAAAGATAAAATTATTGCAAGATACAACCAAATTTTATCAATTGATTTTGACTGAGTCTATGGTTATCGGCGAGGATAGTTTTGACAACAACCAATCCAGCAGGAAAAGTTATGCTTGTGCACACTTGAAGAAGGGCTTGAACTCTGGTTTTGGCTTGGATCAATGCCGGGGTGATGGCCGCTTGATTCCTGGGGGCGCATGCAAGCCACAGTCAGCGTTTTGATTTGCTGTGCCTGGGTGCGTTTGGAATCATTGAGTTTTTGTTTGGTTTTGGATGTGCAAAGTAGCTGTGTGGCGGTTCCTCAGTTTGACCGTGTCTAACTGGCTTTATTAGGAGAAAATGTGACCGTATCAACGGATTCAGGTGCTGGGACTCGAACCGGTTTGGCGCTGGTTGTGATCATGATCGGTGTTCTCATGGTGGCGGTTGACACCACCATCGTCGTTCTGGCTCTCCCGATGATTCAGAAATCGCTGCACGTTAACCTGTCAGCTGTCATATGGGTGATTATCGGTTATCTGCTGACAATTACCTTGGTGTCGGCGCAGGTTGGCCGCCTTGGGGACATGTTTGGCAGGGTAAAGATGTACGAAGCCGGTTTCTTGGTGTTCATCGTCGGATCTGCGCTTTGCGCTCTTGCGACCAATGAAGCGACAATTATCGGATTTCGTATTTTGCAGGGACTCGGCGGATCCTTGGTGATGGCCAACAGCGGAGCCGTTATTGCTGACACATTTCCTCCAGACCGCCTTGGCCGTGCTTATGGTTTCAATTCGGTCGGGTACACCGTCGGTGCGATTCTCGGGATACTGCTTGGTGGAGTATTCGTTACCTATATGTCCTGGAGATGGATTTTTTGGGTAAATGTGCCACTGGGTATCATTGCCTACGTTCTAGCTCTCAAGGTTCTCCACGATTCCGGCAAGCGCGAGAAACAGAAACTCGATCTGGCGGGGATGGTTATTCTTGGGATCGGATTGTTCGGAGTCCTCTGGGGAATCACCAAACTATCGACCGATCCATTCTCCACCGAAATTCTGATTTACCTGGTAGGCGGACTTTTATTATTGGTGGTATTTGTGCTTGTTGAGAGGCACCGACAGGCACCGATGGTGAATCTGTCCATATTCAAGGTTCCCACCATGACGCCCACTCTTACGGCGGCGTTTATGCAAGGACTGGCGAACTATGCAGTTTTGTTCCTCGTCATCATGTATCTTCAGGGGGTGAGGCAGTACTCGCCTCTTCATGCCTCGATGTTGCTCGTCCCCGGTTATGTGATCGGCAGCTTCATCGGTCCGTGGTCGGGGAAGCTCTCCGACAGGTTCGGATCGGTTGTTCCAGCAACAGCTGGACTTGCGATTCAGGTGATCGCGCTTTTCATGTACGCGCAAATGGGAACAACTACCTCCATGTGGGTAGTTGTTGTGGCCTCGGTGATCAATGGGATTGGCGCAAGTGCCTTTTTCCCAGCCAATAACTCGGCGGTGATGAAGGCTGCTCCGCGGGAGATGTTCGGGATCGCCTCCGGCATGTTGAGGACGTTCTCGAATGTGGGCATGGTCTTCTCTTTCGCAGTCGCTATCCTGGTAGCCGCTCGTTCGATCCCCCGCAGTCTTGCCTTTGCGATATTCGTTGGGACAACGCAGCTGACTTCTAAACTGGCAAGCGTTTTCACTTCGGGGCTTCATTCGGCCTTTTACGCATCGGTTTTCATCATGGCGTTTGCGGCTCTGCTCTCGGCTACAAGAGTGTTTCGAAAAGCTTCCAGTAGGACCGTGACTGAATAGTTGGTATGACCGGTGCTAGTGGCGGTTCTGAAGTCTCAGGTTATTCAGCGGCACGTATGAATATCATCTTCAAAGTGCTCCTGAAATCGAGTATGGAGTAGGAAACATCTCGCCATATCATTTGTTCTTGATACCTGGGGCCAGGATCGGTGTTGACCAAAAGAGGAATTGGAATAGCTGTGGTCTGGGGTTTGCCGCCAACAGCACACTTGAGGCCTAGTCCCTTTGAGCCTTAGTGGGAAGCACCTTAGCCCAAGTTTCCGAAAATCAACCCATTCTTCCAGCTAGATGGGTTGCCGCTATTTAATTGGACACTACAAATGAGTCGCAATCGTCTTTGTACGCGGAAGCTCCCCCTCTGTCAGATACCGTGCTTACATGTGAAGTTCAGTGGCTTCAGGCTTCGCCCCGGATTCACGCTTTGTGGTACCGGAACTCTTGTAACTATGGATCACTTTTCGCAACTGAACAATACGAATCGACCCCAACGCCAATACCAGAAGACCACCCAGCGCCGCCGCGACAAAAAGAGCAAGCGCCAAAGGAACCGTGCCCGACCACGTGACAAAAGTTATCTTGGTGTCGCCAAGATTTTGGAATGCGAACAGGAGAATTATTGCCAAGAGGACCAGAAATGGAAGTATTCTCACCCAGGCTCTGCTGGCCCACGTAGATGTGACTGCGACGCCCGGGATTGGAGACGTATCACGAGTCGGACGGGTAGAGTCTATTGTCTCCAACCAGTCTTGCTCCACGGGGCCTGCTCGTGATGGGGACACTGGTCGAGCAGACTCGATTTGAGACTTCGAACCTGGAAGTCGGATTCGCATGGGAACCCCCAATCCTTCCTGGGCCAGCCAAGCCCGTTCGCTCAGTAAAAGCCAAAGCTCAGCCTATCATGCATTCCGGTGCAAAGCGATGGAGACTTCGAGCCACATGTGGTGGGCACGTCCAAGGGACGGCTCAGTCGGGTTCTATCCCCAAATCCTTATGAGAGGTGCTGTAGGGCGACGATTTGTGCTTCAGGAACAGGCGCGGCCAGGCAAGAAGACAAATACCTCCTAGACGCATGTGTGACTTCATGTTATAATGTCGGGCACGGCCCTGGTTTGGCCGACTGGCCGTGGACCGAAGTACGGCTAGCACCTCTATCCCTACCGCGAAGCACCCATCATTCCTCGGGCGGTACAGTTTCTTGCCTTCTAAGGCAAGTCGAGCAAGATCCTTATTGCACTCAGTGCTCGGACCTAGAGGGGCGGAAAGATGAAACGCGCGAAACAAGTATTTGTCAAAGGACGTACTGGCCTTACCGTTGGCCTGGCAGCATCAGCAGCGACAATTACTTTAGCAGTGCTATTAATGGCGTCTGGTACAGCCGATGCGACGGTAGCAGCTGTCCCTCTTGGCACAACCGGTTCCTTTGCCGTTCTGGCGGCTACCGGTATAACCAACACAGGCGCGACCACAATTAATGGCAACATCGGCTCATATCCCACGGGAAGTGAAACCGGATTTGCAAGCCTTGTATTGAATGGAACAAATTATGCCGCCGACGCCACCTCCCAGGTGGCGCAGAACGACCTCGTAACGGCCTACAACGCTGCCGCAGCTGAAGGCCCGACAATATCGATTACAGGCGGCATCCTCGGTGTGGAAACTCTGACACCTGGCGTCTACAACTCTGGGAGCACAATCCAACTCAATGGGCCATTGACCCTAGATGGCAATAACAATCCGAACTCCGTTTTCGTTTTTCAAGCCGGTTCTGGACTGACCACGGCCTCTACCAGCCAAGTTATTCTGGAGAACGGCGCACAAGCTTGCAACGTTTTTTGGCAGGTCGGTAGTTCCGCGACTCTTGGATCGGGCTCCAGCTTCCAGGGAACCATTCTCGCCTCCGCGAGCGTCACCCTTGGATCCAGCGCTAAGGTATCCGGCCGACTGCTTGCTCATACCGGCGATGTCACACTTATTTCGAACACAGTCACAGTGCCGACCTGTACTGCCACCACCGTTACAACCCCGGCTTCGACCACAACGACTTCAACAACGTCTGCAACGACAACTACAACGACTTCACCCGCCGCTGCACCGGCCGTCATTACTGTTCCACCGACTCACACCGGAAAGCCCTGGGCTGGATGGCAATGGTGGATTGGAACTGGCATCCTTGGTATTGGAGGAATTGCTCTAATGGTGCCATGGAAAATGAAGCGAAGTCTCCGTCGTCAGAGATGACAGCAGCAAGGATGTCGAGTGACGATGCGTAACATGCGTGTTGTCACTCGATACCGGCTACGCCTTGGGATAGGAGGGGCACTACTGGCGCTCGCTGCTGGCGGGGTAATCTACCCTCTCGCCTGGCAGCACCATCAGAACTCTGCAGGTCGGCAGATAATCAATCGCGATGTCGCCCAAGCCAGATTGGCCGGTACCAAATCCGGGGCTTGTTCTGCACATCCTGGCCCTGGAGTACTGGTCATTCCGGCTCTAGGATTGACCGCACCAGTCGAGCAAGGACTTTCCGATTCAGTTCTTGAGGTTGCCATCGGCCACGATCCATCGACTTCCTGGCCAAGTCCAGGCCAATCCAGTCTTTTGGCTGGCCACGATGTCGGGTATTTAAGCCGAGTTACGAAGCTCAATCCAGGGGACGCCATTAGCTACATCGAGCCGTGCGCCACAATTAATTTCGTTGTAGAGCGTCATGTCATTTCAAAGCCCAACCAGCAAATCACCGTGCCTCCTCAAGGAGGCCTTGTGCTTGATTCCTGCTGGCCGACCAACGCACTGTGGTACACCCCCGAGCGCTATCTGGTGGTCGCCCGATATGTCTCCACCACTCATGGCTCTCCGGTTGTACCAAGTACGTCCACTTCCCCTGAAGTGCCAGTGGTGAATCTCCCTTCTGGACTGACACCTAATGAGGTTTCTCTGGCAACCAACACATGGCCGATGGGAAACCTCCTCATTACCGGGACTCCTTCAACGCAGTGGGTGCAGTCTCAGGCGGCCCTGCAAGCCGAGTCCCGTGTTCTGGAACTGTTTTTTGGCCTGCGCCGTTCCCTTG
Source organism: Actinomycetes bacterium (assembly GCA_021785315.1). The sequence goes on from JAJYFX010000078.1 coordinate 7,198, forward strand.
CCGACAATGAGCCTACTTGGTCTGCCTCACTGGCGCCGGGGGTATCGGTGCCCAAATGGCTGGCCGGGGTGCCCAACAGCTCTCTCAACGTTGCGGAGGACGTAGGTGGCATGGCAGTTGCCCAAGTTGTACTCTCATCGTCAGTCATCAGCTTGGGCCGAACCATTGACTTCACTGTGACTGCCATTGCAGAGGGTTCGTCATTTCTCGTCACTTCCGTGCAACAGGTGTCATAAGAGGGTTTCTAAACCGTGAGGCCTTGTCCTAACTGCATGCACTCTGGTTGCGG
>JAJYFX010000079.1 GCA_021785315.1 Actinomycetes bacterium
CCCGAGGGACACTCACACTCGCTGCGGATCAACTTTTGGGAAACCCGCACCTCACCTTGAGTGGATAACAAGCGTCAATGAAGAAGCTCCCGATAAATTTCTGCCAGCTTTCCAGCCACGGCCCCTGGTGAAAGCTCGTTCTCCACAAATCTTCGCCCATTCACTAGTGATTCTTCGAATACACCATGATCAACCATTACCTCATTCATTTGATGAGCTAAGTCCTGGACGTCACCAAACTCATATAGAAGTCCGCACTCAGTTGCCCTTATGAACTCGTCCGCAGCTCCCCTAGCTACAATTGGTATACTGCCTTGCGAAATAGCCTCCGCAAGCACTAATCCTTGGCCCTCCACCTGCGTACAAAGTATCACTCCTGCTGCTCGTCTATACCAAATTCCAATCTCACTATTGGGAACACCTCCTATAAACTCAATTCGATCCCACACTTTCAATTGCCGGGCCAATTTGAACAATTCGTCGACATATGTTTGATCAATCCATGGACCGATAATTTTCAATCGAGCTTCGGGCACATACTTTAAAGCTTGAATAGCATCCTGAACACGCTTAATGCGCACAATCCGGCAAACACAAACGAATAAATCAGGTTCCCGCTGCACCAATTCCTCAGATCTCTCATGGAACATTTCCATGCGGATGGGAGATCGCATAAGTACACATCGGCTATTGACAACACCAAGACGGACCATGCTGTCACGCTCTTCCTCTTTCAAGCACAGCACCAGTGAAAACCTTCGAACTAGCCTCGGGTAAAAAGTACTGTCTATGAAAGAGCGAACGCTCCTCTTCAGTCCTGCCGGCTCTCCACTAACCATATAGATATCGCCATGAGGCTGGAGGATTATGGGCCATCCTCTGTTCGCCACCATGACGCGTGGAACCAGCAGACGATGAAACCCCATAATGTGGAGCACGTCACAATCCCTCGAAAAGACCGGCTTGAACGATATAAAGTCCTCTCGAGACTTATAGTGATGGACCTGCAGTCTGTTTTCCAAATATGACGTCACGCCAGGCGGCACAATATCGCCAGAATCAATTTGATTCGAGGTATGTACTTCGACTTCAATTCCGCTCTCTACAAGTGCTCTCGCTAATTCCCACGCCACCGTCTGTACCCCACCAAGATAAGGATAGAAGTGGGACAATATAAATGCAACTTTCAATTAGCCACTAGCCTCCAGGTAATCATCAACCAACCCAAAGCCTTGCAATAGTAGCCTTTGGTAAGTTAAAACCTTCACCCCATTCTCCTTTTCTTGATTGCGGGAACCAAGCACGATCAATGCCACCGGCACACAGCTTACAGTCAACTAATCTCCCTTTGCATTCATCCCTAAGTTCTTTAATGCGACCATGAAAACAATCAAGTGAAGCAAATTAGGTTGGCCCACAAAACAACAGTCGAATTTATTATTCAACCTTCTCAAGTAAGCGTCTCTTATCTCCGCATGAGAGTTGTTTCAATAACCTCCCACTCTCGACGAGCCGTTTGATCCCAACTCATAGCCCTGGCCAAGGCAGATCCTTTCTTCGCCAGGGCTTCTCGGAGCAAGTGATCTGAAAGCAAATTTTTCACTGCTCCGGCGAACGCTTCAATGTCGCCTTCATCTACAGTTAACAAGAAATCCCCGAAATGTTCACCATAAACCGGCAGGTTCCAAGCTACAACGGGAAGAGACAACGCGGCTGCCTCCAAATTGACTAAGCCATATCCCTCTTCATGGCTAGGGGATATCATCAGTCTGGCATGCCGAAGAGTCGCCTCTAGGATGTCTCTAGGCAGGAATCCCAGCAAATCTACTGACCCTGATATGCCGTATCTTTCAAACTCGGCAAAAAGCGCGTCCACAACTTCGACATCTCCATGGCCTATGACGGCCAGCCGCGCATTAGGAAATTGGTCAAGCACTTTTGCCCAAATAATTGGTAAATCAAAGATGCCTTTAGTGTGGTGTAGCCGACCTACAAAAACTCCTTCATAGTAATCTATACCCTGCGCACCAACTGGACCCTTCACATTCCTTGGAGTGGAAACCAGTCCAGAATTATCCGCTCCCGGTAGTGTAACCGATAGCCTTTCTTGGTGAAAGCCCCTGTTTAGCAGTTCATCCTTCAGCATATTGCTGTTAGCAAGTACCTGATCGCACCTCGTTCTTACTAGTAAAAGCATGGCTCGCTGCACGATCGAAGCTAGCATCCGACCTTGTTTCGGAGCCACAAGGTGATGAATTCTTTGAACCCATACAGCATTACCATGGCGACAGCGCAGAAGAAAGGCTGGTAGAACATCTGGCGGCGCATCTGACGTGCCATGGATAACGTCTACCTGCTTGGACCTCCAGACAAATCGCACTGCCCTCCAGGTACGAAGCAGATAGTCACTGACCCCTCGGAAATGAAGCCCAGTTGAAGTTATCACGAATTCACACTTCAAACCTCGTTCCAAACACGCTCTTTTGCCCAGCTCGGATGTGACTACAATTAAATCGGCACATTGCCATCGCAGAGCGACGTCCATAAACCAAGAATCACCACCACTCATGCCTTCGGTAAAGCCATTTAGAAATGCTAGGACAGTTAAGTGGCTCCTCCCCTCCCTGTTTTTCTGGCAGTCGCTTTTCCAAGGCTTTTCTGGGTTTCCCGCCAGCCGCCGATGTTCGAAAAATCTCCCGCCCAAGTGATGCCTCTTTGACATCACAAACTCTCCCGCTCCAATCAGACCAACTCCAATTGACAAAGCTGGATGAAATAAAAGTTTGGTCGGTTGAGTCAAAAAGATCTGAAGCCGATGTGCCAAGGAGAAACACAGCGCCGCTCGCTCGGGATGCAATTGTCTAAACATAGGGAAACTGGAGGCGTAATGTCCTTTTTTTCGTAGCAAACCAGCCAATCTCACCTCTCCCTCTTTATGTTCAATGGCTGAATCGATCCGCCCAACTGGACCAAACTGCTTAATGCGCTCGTCAAGGTCCCAGTCCTCTGGTCCTACGAGTCGAGCATCAAATCCACCAATCTGCAGAAATTCGTGTCTTCTATAACATCTGGCGGCTTCGATATACCAAACTCCATCGTAAAAACTCCGCTCGAACCCTCTAACCCTTCCCCAATAACCCGTACCCACAAATACCTCGGGAATTACGAGCGCAGCAAAAGATTCGTCAAACTTTTGAAGACACTCAGATATCACCATCGGGGTCAAATACATATCCGAGTCAATAAAAAGCAAGTAGGCTCCTGATGCTCTTTCTGCTCCTGCATTTCTTTGGGCAGATCGATTCGGGGCCATCTCGATGACTTTGGCGCCGAACTGATGGGCAATCGCCAATGTCTGGTCCGTACTCCCACCATCAACGACTATTACTTCAAATGGAGTTACCTTCTGCAAGCGCAAGCTCTCAAGGCACTCACCCAATACTTCCTCAGAGTTATACGTAGGAACGATAACGCTCACACCGTTTGAATCAAGTGACATAACGTCTTGATCATCAGCAATCATCTTGACCGCACCAGTGCGAAATCCTTCAAGTGACCATAGATATATTTTCCACCTCTTGTCACAATGTAATTAAAATCATCCTTTGAGCGAATTGACGCTAACTTGCGAAGTACAAATTTCGGATTCACAAAAGACTTGTAGAGATCCCGAGTCAACTCCAATACCTTGTCATCTGGGATCGGTGAGGTAAGTATGGGTTCGCGCATGTCATATCTATCCCAATCGGAGGTTCGAAGCCAGCCTTGCTCAGCTGCTTCACGATACAATGCCGTACCTGGATAGGGAATCACGATCGTCGCTTGAAGAGTGTCAATCCACCCTCTTTCGAACAACTCCTTCGTCAGGTCGACTGTCCGCTTCGCCTCCTCATAGCTTTCCCAGGGATAGCCGACCATACACGTAACGTGTGGCTCTAGGCCCGCCTTCTTCGCCCAGTAAGTAGCCTGCTTGATATCATCCCAAACCGTACCCTTGTTCAGCCGATCAAGCGTTGCTTGCGATGCCGACTCAACTCCATACAGGATAAACCTAAAACCCGCCTCTCCCATCAGAGCGTATTGAGCCTCATTTAAGGCATCGGAACGCATATTACAACCTATCTTTACCTTGTTGTTGTAGCCACGCTCTATCATGCCTTTACAAAACTTCTCTAGCCACGCGCCACGAGGAAAGCTGCCCGTATCGTCGAAAATCTCCCGCACTCCAAGGTCTATGAGCTGGCCTACCTCTTCCAGTGCGCGTTCAACCGTGGTCACCCCAAACTTCGGGAAAATCGTTGTCCAGGAACAGAAAGTGCATCCGCCACCTCGACGCCACCAACAGTCCCTACCGAACATAGTGTAAGTTCCCGGAGTATGTTTGAAGTTGCCGTTCTTATAGGCATAAAGCTCCCATTGGGTAAGCTTTCTGTCAATGAATGGTATATCGCCTAAACGAGATTTTGTCTCGAAACACCCGGTGTTTCGAATGGTATCATCGTCCCAATAGTAGATACCAGACGGTAGATCCGTACCGGTTTCAAGATGATCAGCCAATGCAAGTAAGCTCACATCATAATCGCCACCCGTGAGTACGAAGTCGACTTTTGAATTCAAAAGCGATTCTTCAGGTAGTGCAGTTACATGGTCGCCCATGATCACTATTCTCATGTCAGGAAATCGCTTTTTCAGGTCATTTATCGTCTGCCAATACGCCTTTACCGTCGGCGTTTTAGTCTCAATCGCTATGAGGTCAGGAGCGAATGCCTCTAGGCTCGCTATAAATTGCAGATACGACTGTTGGCTAGCAATGCCGTCAAGCCATGCAACTTCGTGTCCGGCCTGAGCCAGCACCGTTGCTGCAGTCGCTGGAATCACTGGATAGATAAAAGTAGGATTATTAAAGTACTGAAACTGCCGATTCTGCGAAAGAAGTGGTACACCTTTCTCTGACTCTATGGGAGGATACGCTACTGCTACCTTCATAAATACTCCTTGCTTTCATGCAGTTCACAGACTAGACCAAACGCTGCTTTCGCTGCATCTCGCCGTGCCTGGCTAATTCCGAATTCAAACATTTAGTGCGAAAGCTCGGGACTCAACAAGCCCTTAACGTAAGCAACTCCATAAGCAATATGCGTAGAAAAGATCGCTCCGAGAGTAAGTGTCACAACCCACAGGTTGCGTTCGTGCCACCATACCCATGCGCCAGTGGCCAACAAGGCTCCACAATAAAGGCCTATCCCAGCAACATAAAGCGCCATGCCCAGCCCGGACGTTAATGCAAATACCGGCCCAATCACAATACCTATAGTAAAAATGGTCGGGACCGCGTACGCTAGCCTACGCGAGTTGCCCGCAAAACGCCGTGCAAAATATCCACGATGAAGGCCATATCGAGCCTGCTGCCTCAGGTGAGCTACGAATACTGGCCGTCGATGGTGGTAAACTACTGCGTCGGGTTCATAAACAATGCGTTTGCCTAAGTTCGAAATGAGCTTACGGCAAAGCTCAGTATCCTCTCCTGGCCAATATGGTGAATTGAAGCCACCAACAGCGAGGAAATCTGACCTCCGAACCAATAGGTTCATCGAGGGAAAATCATCTACGTCACGCTTTCTGCCGGAACGGAACCTATAGGCAGAACCTCCGCTACCTAGAACGCTTGCAAGTGCCCAACCAGACGAGCGCTGGCGAGAATTATTCGAAGGTGGTGTGATTCCCGGGCCCCCCACGCCAGCCACATTATCATCGTCAAAGTGACCAAGAGCGGAACCAAGCCACCCGTCAGATGGATATGCGTCGTCGTCTAGAAAAGCGAGTATTTCACCTGTTGCAACCTTTGACGCTAGGTCCCGCTTCCCTCCTGGAGCAGTGACTTGGTGCGAACAAACTACCTTCGCACCCGGCAGCTTTTCACCACTCTCATGATCCGGAACCAACAGAATTTCGCATGCCGGGAACAGCTGATGTACCTGCCCCACCGCTTCGCGGGCATAATCATTGATCTCTTTGACTGGAATTATCACCGATACTGAGGTCACGTCATACATTTCTTACCCAAACCCAATTCTGAAATAATGTTAACACCCTCCAACTGCACACGTCTGCTGATTCTAAGATTGGATATTTGACGGAAAAATCCACCGAGACCTGGATTCTGCCAAGCTATCCGGCTCAGATTCCGCAAAACCAGCGAGCCACCTAAATGGCGAACGCGCACGACAACACCTGAATTCTCACGCTATCTCCGCATCTATGCGATGGACAGAGTCAGTTCGAGCCTCTTGCACGGGCACCCGATCGTAATAATGGACGAAATGCAGTCGGTAATAAATGCCTAAAGTATCAAGAAGCATTCCTTTAACCGACCTCCACGAAATCGTCGAGCTAAAGCGCTCCTTTATTACTACTGGCAGCTCTGCAACTTGGTCAAAGCCCAAATGTTTAGCAACTACAAAAAGCTCAAGATCAAAGGCAAACTGTTTTTCAACCATCAACGGCAGTACTCGGGCAACGACATCTCTTCGAATCAGTTTGACGCCAGTCTGAGTATCTCGAACCGACAGTTTGAACAGCAGCCGCAAGAGCACTTGATACCCGACAGAATATATCCGTCTCAAAGGCGGGTATACCACCTGTGACTCAGAATGCCTTTTGCTTCCTGTAAGGATTGCTGGAGAATTAGCTCTAATTTCATCCACGAATCGTTCTAGTACTTGAGCTGGGATATCACCGTCGGAGTCAATAAAGCCTAGATAGCGACCCCTCCCGCAGTTCAGACCGACTCTCAGCGCACCACCTTTGCCGACATTTCTTGGCAGTTCTATCATCCGCACTGCCTTGAAACAAGCCGACCTGACCAGGTCGGTAGACCCATCAGTCGAGCCATCAGACACGGCAATAATCTCAAAGCTCACCTGTTTTGCGTTGAGCACCTCAACCAGTTCTTTCAGATGCTGCAACAACGCAAGACCCGGGTTATAGTACGGCACTACAACCGACAGGTCAATCTCTCCGACAACGAACTCCGACTCGTCATTTGGTGCTTCCCCATCGCTAATGACGGCGTCTACTGGCAAGGGTTCAGCCAATAGTCCGTGCACCGCCCCAAGCATCGCTATGGCGGTAATCACAACTAGCGATACCAACATATCTAGCGAAACACTCAGCAAGGTCTTATGAAAGACGTAGATCCCCAGAAAGCTCAGCACCACTCCCAGCCACGGTAAAAGGGCGAATAGGGATCTCCTTGCGATGTGGTAGTAGACCAAGAGGCTCAGCATTCCCAACGTTAATGCCTCAAAGCTGAGCACCCTCAGGGCAGTCACGGCTGATGCATAACTGGCTCCAAAAAGGACCCTAATTACGAAACCCGGAATAGCCGAAAGCACCAGTGCGACGCCTAGACCCATGATAAAAGTTACGACCAGCGACCACCTAAGTGCTACCCTCGCTTCTGCACTACGACCAG
>JAJYFX010000080.1 GCA_021785315.1 Actinomycetes bacterium
TCCATATTTTCACCCGCTTTTGGCGTGAGGACCCTTCACGCTCCCGCCAGACCGGTGGTTCCGGAATTGGCCTGGCAATTGTCCACGAACTGGTACGTGCGCACGAGGGACGTATTGACGTCGACAGCAACGTCGGCCATGGTTCGCGCTTTCGAGTTATGTTCCCAGCAATAGTTGAACAGCCAGATGTAGTTCCCAAGGGATCCTAAGCACCGGATACGCAATAGCCCAGGTTGGCTGACCACTTATTTGTATAGCGCAATACCAATCAATCTGACTATTTTCATAAACCCTTCATCAGATCTTCGCACTTGTCCGCCATTGTTTAATAACCATAGACAAAGGGGGCGCAGCAAAAGCGAAGGACCATTCATAATTTCCACGTTCGGATTCCCGACCCAAATTCATGCGGAAGCATCAATGTTGGGCACTGATGGTTTTAGATAACCGTCCAGGGGTGATCTCCTGCCCCATCGTGACAGAGAACAACGCTTAAAAGCAGATGAGTCGGCTACTTGCTTTTTCGGCCAATCCGTTATTGCGAGGGGCTGGTTTCCTAACTTCGGGTCACATTCGTTATCGATTAGTTGTCAACAACAATAGGAGTAGCAATCTTGTTCAATTTGAAATGGAAGATGCATCAATCTCAACACTCTCATTCGACCTTGGGGCAGGAAGTGACCGTAACCGTACGTGGTGGCTATAACCCCGACACCATACGCAGCGAGGTAGGCGAGCCTCTCCGCATTGTATTTCTCCGCAAAGAGTCAGCGTCCTGCTCCGAGCAGGTAGTGTTCCCAGACTTTGGCAAAAGCCTTACCCTTCCCGAGGGTAAGAGAATCTCCGTCGATCTGCTTCCATCCGAACCTGGGATCTACAGCTTTCACTGTGCAATGAACATGCTTCAAGGGAAACTTATTATTTCCCCCTGTAAGAAATAGGGCAAAATGCTCAAGGTGCTTGAACGTCAGATACCGATGAAACGCGGGCGAAATCAAGAAACTGCAAGACTTGCTGAGCCAAAAGCCGTTCGAAGAGCCATTTCTGGTGATGTGAAGAACGCCAGCTCCCGCGAATGGATGAGTCGCTCTTACGAAGTTCGCGCTTTCGGCATATCCCTACCTCACTAAATACGAGAATACGAGACCATGACTACCCAAACCACGCATTCCACCTTCCTATCAAAGAGGCACGGTCGCAATCAGACGGTGCAGAAAAACGATCCGATACAGATCACTACTGGCGACAAGTCACCTCTACTTCAGGTCATGAGCCTGAACTGCGAAAGTATGAACAAAGCTGACCCACAAGCACTTGCGGTCACCTACTGGCTTGATTCCTACCAAATTGTCAAGGCCGGCCCTCTGACTATTCGTTTCGATGGATACCGTGATGCGGTGCGGGCAAATCGGACTCCAGGGGACATCTTCACCGTATTTGAATCTGTTGATGTCGTGCCTGGTAGTGGCCCAATATCCATTACCGCACACATCGAAAATATTCAGTCTGGAACCTGGACCGTCACGGCGCAACCGCTGGACAGCGGAAATCCAGGCGGTGCTGTATTTGTAAATGCAAGACCTGGACGGGAAAGCAAAGAAAAGATCTCCAGTTCTGGCCAGACGACATTTGCCCCCTTTGCCTCCCTGCTGGCTCCGGGAGTCCATCCCTGGGCATGGCCGGTGCTTGTAGGCTTCGGCGTAGTGGTAGCTTTCATTGTTCAAGCGCTGCTTGCGGACTACCTCAAAATCCCAAGGTGGTCTCTACTTGCACTGTCCACTGTCTCAGCCGTAAGCGGCCTTTTGGGAGCAAAAATCTATTATGGAATCACTCAGTACCTGAAAAGTCAGCGCTGCTTGCGCAATCTGTTGTCAGGTGCTTGCATCCAGGGATTCATTCTTGGCGCAGTGATGACTTTGGTTTCCGGTGCCCTAATTTTCGACCTGCCCACTGGCTCTGTACTGGATTTGACCGCACCGGCCCTAATGTTCGCAATGGCAGTAGGTCGCTATGGATGTATTTTTGGAGGATGCTGTGTAGGCAAACCAACCTCCTCTCGTTGGGGAATATGGTCGTCGGACCGCAGAGTTGGCGTCCGGCGCATTCCAGTTCAAATATTCGAATCGACCGTTGCACTGACAGTGGGAATTGCATCGCTACTCTCGATCCTTTATCTAAGGTCGGTTCCCGGCACCATCTTTGTCGGTACCATTGCCATATACACACTCTCTCGGCAATTGTTATTTCCGCTACGCGACCAACGTCGCCAAACAGCCAAAGGCCGCCTAGTGGTTACGTTGGCGTGTTTAGGGGTCCTTCTTCTCGACGTGGTCGCCGTCATCACGCTTAGCTAAACAGCCAACCAGCAAATATCACGATGGAGAGGTCACCAATTAAATTAATGGATTAGGCAGTCAACTTGTGGAGGTGTTTTGACAGTCCTTTCACTCCAATAGCAGATAATTAACCTGTTCAGAATGGCAGTTTGTGGAGGTAATTCGAAATCTTGTACCCGACATGGAGCATACCTGGCGAATGGGGCTCTGCCGAATTTGATCGGCGTGCCATCGATCGGTTTGTAACACGCAAGACTGGTGTGAAGCTGTCCGATTTCAATGAACTGCCTCCTTCGGCTTTAGTGTTTTGCTCTACTTGCACTAGAGATTCTGAACTGCTCTTTTCACAACTCAACGATCTGTGTAACACGTGAAATTTAGAAAGGTGCAGAATCCTTCATCAAATCTTCGTATCTTTCCTCAATAATTTACTTGTAACTCATCTAAGGGAGGAGGCAAGTCTTGAACAGTGCATCACTTATCTGCATACTATTTATTGGAGGCTTGTTTGTGACGATGCTGGCTATGTTAAGGAGTCAATCAAATGACCTTGGCAGTGGCGGTTTCAGGGACCACGAGAATGTGTCATCAGGAGTGTACCATCGTGCTGGTGAGAGACAAGAAGATGACGAAAGATGGTTGGTAGATAAAACTACTCTTTAGCATCCGTTAGGAAAGTTCTCTTAGCTGGAACTCACTGCTCTCTCGCATAGCAGTGTTCAGGATTCCGTGCTGGACATCCCTCTTATTTTCATAAATATAGCAAGCCTCATAGATATTGGGCGCAGTGACATAGAAATACTTGGGGCGTCAAGTCGTTGATCCTAAAACTAACAATGCGTAAAGCAATAAGGAGAATGCGGTGGCAACTACAACTGACTCGGTCTGTGGAATGGAGGTTGATGAATCCGCAGCCGTAGGCAGCATAAACCATGAAGGCATCATCTACTACTTTTGCTCCGAGTCCTGCCTGGAGCTTTTCCAGGCGGACTCCGACAAGTACGCCCATCGCGAACAATAGCTGTAGGTGTCCACGTGGCAATTGGCGATAGTGCTTTGCACCTTATGGAAGCTGGTTTTGCTACGTTTTAGGGGTATCACGACAAAGGTCTGGGTGGAGAGGCAGGCTAACGATATCCCAAGGCTTATTCAAGCAGGGTGTGTGGCCTAGCGCCCTAGTTCTCATGCGCCCTGCTTGAATAATTAAGCCTTTTGCCCGGTTGCGAATTTTAGAGGCGGTACACGGGAACAGGCAAGGAGGCAGGACATGGGGCACATACATGCTGAGTACTGTGTACATGCACCCGGGATCGCCTATCTGGCATCAGATGCCAATGATTGTTCTCGTTGTTCTCACCGCCGCCTTTACCGAAAGGACTTTACCCGTCGGGAAGCCAGTGTTTTCTTCGTCCCCAAGATGGTAGTATTCGAAGGCTGCTGGAGCCTTGCGAAAACATGCAGTGATGAGTGCGGAGTTACCGTGAAGGTCCGAAATGTCGACTAAACGAAGAGGTGGGTTTCAGTTGTTGTATCCGCGGGCTGGGCCACTCGTTTTGCGGTAGTGGGTGCTGGGGTTGATACCGGCCTTTTTGCAGTATGTAGTGGTTTTGTCGTGCGTTTTCCGCAAAGTAACGCTGCTGGATCTACAGTTACAGTAAAGCGAGGCCCTGCTTTACCATTAGTTCTCGTGCTGTCTCCTAGTTTCTTAGTTTGGAGGTACTCCAGTGAAGTACAAGTCTGAGATTGATGTAAATGAAAGCTTATTCAAGAAAGACTTCAAAAAGCGGAAGGCTGAGCATGGCCGATTCCGAGCCGCGTTGGAATCTTTCGCGTATCTTCCGCCATTCGGCGGCATGTTCAAAAAGTCCAGTCCCTTTTATGCCGAGTCATATTGGTATTGCATGGGCGGAATCACGTTTCTCATGTTCATCTATCTGACTGTAAGTGGGGTCCTCCTGACCTGGTTGGGACCTTTCTGGTGGCTGACCAATCCTGTAGGCAGGGTAATTAAGAGCACTCACTACTGGTCGGCGCAGGCCTTCTTCTTCTTTATGGTGCTGCACCTGATTCGGGTATGGGCAACAGGGTCATTTCGAGGTCGGCGGTGGCTCAACTGGGCGATCGGATCCACCATAATGCTGCTCAGTCTCGGTGAGAACCTGTTTGGACTTCTCGCACGGGGTGACTGGGAATCTCAATTTGTTTCCCTGCACTCAGACAACATGTTATTTACGCAGCCGGTCTTCTTTCATATGTTTCAACCCGGAGACTTCACTACGGATCTGACAATTCATGTCGCACTTGTGCCGGTGATTCTGTTTGCCTTGATCCTCAGCCATGTCACCTTGGTTCGGATGCAGGGAATATCTAGGCCACTATAGGTTTTTCGAAGGAGCGATGATATATGGCCTCTCCATCTGGAAATGCCACTTTAGACAAGATCGATCACCAACCTCTGGACATATTGGTGCGGCATTGCTATTGGAAATATCCGATTATCGCCGTTATTCTCGGCGGCCTTCTGATAGGACTTGGATTCATCATAGGATCGCCCAATTGGCCTCGAGCACAAATAGCCACGACCTCGAAACAGGATCCCGGCGGGTCCATCCTGGCCTTCACCCAAGAGCTCGACGGTACTTCGTCCTCCTGGCAAAATACCCGCGAGCCTGGCATGGGATCGCCCGATCAAGTATTTGTAATTGGTGCCTTGCGAGACTACGCCCCCTTGTTAGGTGCTGGCGTTAGCCAAGCGCTAGAGACTTATCAGGTGGCAACTCCCGCGCAACAGCACACCTGGGCGGCTAATTATGACCGTGCACTCGCAATGGTCACCCCTATGTCCAAGGGGGGTGCTATGGCGATGATACCAAGCCCTGATTTCTCGAAGATCAATACGTTAAGTGGAGATTTTGGACCTATTCCAAAGTTGGTGCAAGCTGACCTTATGTTGGCACAGCATGGATATCTTGAACAGTATCTGACATCGCTAGACCCCGGGCACTCCCTCCATTTGGCTACAATCTGGCTTTATGACCAGCCAGTCATGCTAAATACTGCCATCAAGACCGGCCTTACCGATGATCAATGGGGGATGGTAAAGGAACGTGGTTTTCCTGTTGGTCCCTGGTATCTAATTATTCCGGCAATCATTCACGTCAAGTTCCCCGGCGGATCTAGCGGGACAGGTTTTGTACTTTGGAATCTCTTGCTGGCATTCCTCTTCATCGTGGCGGTTCCGCTAGTCCCTGGCTTGAGGGACCTTCCCAAGCGACTGAAGCTATACCGTTTTATGTATCGCTATCCGATACAAGGGGAGAAAATAGTAACGATGGCCAAGGAAAAAGATTCTGTGGGGGGTTGAAGTGACGATGAATAGGCAGTCTCTTGGAGAGATTTTCTTGTTTTTATTGGCCGCAGGCGCAGGTGTATACGGATTCGGTCGCGCTTTTCAAGGAAGCGGTCTTTGGCTGATAGTGTCTGCTGTATCGCTGGTCATTTTAGCTAAACAAATGGGCAGGGTCCAGGATCATTGGCCTCATCGCCATTTCGGTTCTAAGACCGTATCTACCAGGAGATATATAAAATGAAACTGATTCACATAGACGCGATTTCAGCCCTGGTTGGCGTTCTCATTTGTGCGGGTATTCTATGGTTAATTCTTGCTACGTTAAACCCAGTCCGGTAGTCCGATACATCTGGATACGCTAGCGAAAGAGTAAAGTACGCTCGCGATCTAGAGTTCAGGTGCTGCTGAGTAAAAGGAGAATGACATGATCGTCGGGGTAATCCTACTCTGGTTCATCGAGGTCATGTTGGCTGTCGCCTTCGTCGCCTGGGACATCCGACGGACCACCGAGGCAGCGGTGATGAAGTGGGGTTTTGTCATTTTTACGGCATATAGCGGGCTGTTCGGTGCGCTGCTCTACGTCCTTTCGTGTCGTGAACCACTGCCCGGGACTCACGAGTCCTATGTGGCTGCGCATTGGCGCCAGGTAGTGGGCTCGACGATGCACTGTGTCGCCGGGGATGGGGTCGGCATACTGGTTGCGGCTGCCGCTCTGGCCCCCTTTCATCTGCCTATGGGTATCGACCTGGCTGCGGAGTATGTCGTCGGTTTCGCCTTCGGATGGACGGTCTTCCAGGCACTGTTCATGCGGGACATGGCTGGCTCTTATGGACGTTCGCTTCGCAGCACGTTTCTACCAGAGATGCTCTCGATGAACGCGGTTATGGCTGCCATGGCTGCAGTCAGCGTACCATGGAAGGGGAGGTTGGCGGCGGCTACCAGTCCCTTGAGCCCGGAGTTCTGGTTTGTCATGTCGATTGCCCTCTGCGCTGGTTTCTTGGTTGCCTACCCCGTTAACTGGTGGCTGGTAGCCTGGGGACTCAAACATGGGATGAAAACGATTTATCCCGACGACATGGCTTCACCTCTGGCCCAAGGCCAGGGTCCCGTCGGCTCGGCTCAGGTTAATGATACCCCCCACCCTAGCCATAGCGGGGAGGCTGTCGACGATGCGTCCATGGGTCAATCGTATGGTAAGGGGGGCGAGGCGACCGACCCTCGGAGTCACGCGATGCAAGAGGATGCCATGCCTCTTCTCCATCATCCCCAATCGAGTCCTTCGCGGCTCCAACTGGTGGCGCTGGCCGGCGTGAGTCTTGCCATCCTGGCTGCCGGTGTGGCAATAGCCGCCCTGGCTGCGAGTCTTTTCGGTACCTGAAGTGAACAACGCGCTACTGCAATCGGGGATTTGTGAACGTAGCATGGATTGTCGACCATCCCGGCTAGGTGTAAACATCTTCCCGGAATGCCATTTGGGAATCCTGTGGAGAAAAGAGAGTGACTAGAGGTGTGACTCTGCAGGAACGTGAGTCGGCTCAGTCTATAGTCTTATGTAAAGCCACCCCACCGCGGGTGGGGTTGGTGTTTGAGGTGAAGTTCTAATGATACCTGAATACAAACAAGAGCTGTTGCTCCGGCTGAAGACGATCAAGGGCCACCTTGCAGGCGTAATGAAAATGGTAGAGGACGAGCGATACTGTCCAGATGTGATGAAACAGGTGGCAGCGCTGCAGTCGTCGCTGGAGAAGGTAAACCGGATTCTGCTTAGG
>JAJYFX010000081.1 GCA_021785315.1 Actinomycetes bacterium
ATGGTGTTGTAGTTGATATCGAGTTCGTGTTCCAACACTTCCTCCGCTCCTCCAAGGCATTCCGTGACGTCTTCGCCGGTAAGTTCGATGTGAACACCGCCAGGCCACGTCCCGAGCTCCTTGTGGACCTCGAAGAAGCACTTCAGCTCCTTGAGCACTGCACTGAATCGTCTTGTCTTGAGACCTGAGCCGGAGCTGGAGAATGTGTTGCCATGCATCGGATCCGAAGTCCATAGGACGGGATGACCCTCGTCCTTTACCGCCGTGACGAGCGAAGGCAGGACATCTGCGACCTTGTCTGCGCCCATTCTCGAAATTAGCGTAAGCCTACCCGGAATTCTCTTGGGGTTTAGTTTTTCGCATATTCCCAAGATCTCATCTTTGGTAGTCTTTGGTCCAACCTTGCAACCGAGGGGATTTGAGAGTCCGGACGCAAACTCTAGGTGTGCCCCATCCAGTTCGCGTGTCCTTTCGCCTATCCAGAGCGTGTGCGCGGATAGATCGTACCATTTGCCTGAGGTCGGATCCTGGCGAGTCATGGCTGACTCGTAACCTAGCAGCAGAGCCTCGTGGCTGGTCCAAAAGCTGACCTGCTGGAGAACCTGTTCTTTAGACAGGTCAATTCCGCACGCTGCCATGAATCTGAGAGCACGCTCTATTTCAAATGCTACGGCCTCGTAGCGCTGACCCTCGGCGCTCGATGCCACGAACTCTTGCGTCCAGGTGTGGACTTTGGAAAGATCCGCGAAGCCACCCATCGTGAACGAGCGAATTAGATTGAGAGAAGATGCAGACTGATGGTATGCCTCAAGCATCCTTCGGGGGTCTGGAATTCTAGAGCCAAAGTCGGGCTCCTCGGAGTTGACGATGTGGCCGCGAAACGACGGTAGCTCGAGGTCACCATATTTCTCGGTCGGGCTCGACCGCGGTTTGGCGTATTGACCGGCGATCCTACCCACTTTTATTACCGGCACTCCAGTAGAATATGTGAGCACTACCGCCATTTGAAGAATGACCTTGAGCTTGCTCTGGATCGTCTGGGCCGAATGGCAATGGAATGATTCGGCGCAGTCTCCTGCTTGAAGAAGGAAGGCTTTTCCCTGGGTAGCCAGCGACAAAGCTGATTGAAGCGCCTTGATTTCATTCACATAGACCAGGGGCGGACAAGCAGCAAGTTCTTTCAGCGTCGCATCGTAGTCTCCCGAGTCCGGCCAGTCCGGTTGTTGGAGCGCTGTAAATTCCTTCCAGCTGGTGGGATTCCAAGTTGTCTGCATACCGAGAGTATCCTTGTTTAGCATGACCCGCAGTCCATCAATATAAACGAACTTGCTCCCCATATGGGGAATTTGTCAGATCTTTTGACATGTAGTCTTTACCTACACGATAAAGGTTCTCGAACGATTGGCAAACTTAAATGAGGCGATTTAGATTCGGCGTCCAGGTTTCAGGTCCTGCTCGGACTGGACGAGAATGGCAGGAGATTGCCCGAAAGGCCGAATCACTTGGCTTTAGCACACTTTTTGTTCCGGATCATCTTGATGATGGCCAGTTTTCGCCCATCGTTGCTATGACGGCTGCAGCCACAGCGACAACGACGCTGCGGGTAGGTTCTCTGGTATTTGACAACGATTACCGGCATCCCGTGCCACTGGCACGCGAAATGGCGACGCTTGATCTGATCAGCGAGGGAAGACTCGAAGTTGGCATGGGCGCTGGGTGGAGACGCAGCGACTACGAGCAATCTGGAATTAAATATGACCCGCCAGGGGTTCGCATTGCCAGGCTTTCTGAAGCAGTTGGGATTATGGTATCTCTGTGGAAGGACGGCACTTCGACCTTTACGGGGGAGCACTACTCGGTTACCGGCGCTGTCGGCCTGCCAAAGCCGTATTCCCACGGAGGGCCGTCTCTGATCATCGGTGGCGGTGGACGCAAGATTCTAGACCTGGCTGCGCGATATGCCCAGATAGTGGGCATCAACCCTTCCCTGTCGGCCGGAGTCGTAGGCGCCGAAGTTGCAAAGACTGTCGGACCCGAGCAATTTCTCGAGCGGGTCGCCTGGGTAAAGGAGTCGGCCGGGAACAGATTTGAAGAGATTGAGCTTCAGTGTCTCACCGTGGTGGCGAATGTGACGGACAATGGCTATTCTTGGCTCAGTGAAGTTGCCCCGGCTTTTGGCGTTACTGTCGACGAAGCAATGGATATTCCGATCGTGTTGGTAGGCTCAGTTAATGAGATTGTCGAAGCCCTTGAACTGCGCAGACAGCGCTTTGGGTTCAATTACTGGGTCATTCATCAGCAGGAAATGGAAGCCTTCGCCCCCGTAGTGGCTGCATTGAATGGAAAATGAGGCAGGCAGGCCAGTGCGAATAGGAATTTTTGGTGGGACGTTCGATCCGATTCACGTGGGGCACCTGGCAGCAGCGATAAATGCCAAGGCCGGTGCGAAATTGGACAAAGTGCTGATGGTGGTCGCAAATATTCCATGGCAAAAGGAAGGTTTGCGGACCGTGCACCAGGCTGAGGAGCGGCTGGCCTTGGTCGAGGCAGCTGTCTCGGGAGTCGACGGCCTGGAGGCCTGTGACCTTGAAATTCGCCGTGGCGGTAAATCCTACACAATCGACACGGTTTTTGATATTAAGAAAAAGTATTCAGGCGATGAGCTTTTTCTGATTATTGGTGCTGATGTCGCCACCGAACTCGATACCTGGGACCGTGTTGATGACCTGGCTGACATGGTGACGCTTGTTATCGTGAACAGGCCCGGCTCAGCAAGTCCTAAAAATCTGGGCAGGATGTGGAACTACCTTGAGGTGGAGGTCCCTTCACTGGATATCTCTTCTACGGATTTGCGTGCGCGCGCCATCGAGGGCAGACCTTTGGACTATCTGATTCCGGCTTCGGCGATTCAGTACATAAGAGAGCACAAGCTTTATGGCCAAGAAGAATAGAGA
This sequence comes from Actinomycetes bacterium, assembly GCA_021785315.1. The sequence continues at coordinate 2,955 of JAJYFX010000081.1, forward strand.
AGGCAAATATTGGCCTAACTCGCTTGTAATTACAATGAAAGGTTTCTAGTATCGTAAGTAGATGCTAGAGCTTCTCTTTATGGGGATATGGATTTGACTGATTACTTCATGTCACCCGCTCCGAGTTTGCTTAGGTCAATCCCGAAAATTGTTTTTTTGCAGCACCAGCATTTGGGCGCAAAGTGCGGGGATGCCGTTTGTCATGAGGCGGAACCTAGCGTACAGGAAATGGTCTTGGGTGGTTTGTCCGTCGATAAATCGCTATTTGGTGTGTCAGGCAAAATCATTGCAAAGTCGTAAAAGGCGATTCAGGAAGGGAGTGCGAAAAATTTGAGTGAAACTGAGGTGGTAATAACAGTTCCTGCGGTCTATCCCGCTAGTGGGTCCCAAGGGCTGGCAATTTTGGCGGCTCGCGCTGCCTATGAAAAGAAAGCCAGAGATCCGAAGGTAATGGATTTGGGCGACTTGCTGGGGATCACCGACTATTTCGTCGTGTGTTCTGCCTCCAATGATCGTCAGGTAAAAACGATAGTCGAGGAAGTTGAGCGTTCCCTCAAAGAAGTCGCGGGGGCTAAGCCGCGGGGGATCGAAGGTCTCGGCGATGCGTCGTGGGTATTGATAGATTATGGTGAAATTGTTGTCCACGTCATGAGCGAAGACGCGAGAGCGTTTTACGCAATCGAGAGACTTTGGTCAGATGCTCATCTGGTCGACTGGGTGGACGTGGCCTAGTCGAATATCGGAGCAGCGACCCGATTTTTTTTCAGCTCATAGAAGCTTGAGTTTTTCGCTACTACTAGGAACGCATCCCACAATTGTGCCGCTTCTTCGCCGCGGGGCGCGGGATTCAAAATTGGGCCGGCAACGGTAATTCGGGTTGGCCCCTCCTCTAGAACCACAAGCGGAACCCCGGTATTTTCCGAACCGTAAAGAGCAAGTGCCTCGCCCATTGATTCACGTATAGGGAGATCAAGGTCCTCGTTATTCTCGTTGTAATGAAGTTCGGCAGGCCATTGGGCGGCAGACAGTGCTTCGGCAATCGATGATTTTGCGCCAAGCCCCTGATTGTGGAACTGTTCGCCCAGGGCGGAATAGAATCGGCCGATAGAGTCCTCGTCAGCGAGATGCTCTGCCTTTGCGGCTTCAATAACGCGTAGTGCCCTAAGGCCGAGTCTCATTCCGGGTCTATACTGTGCTGGTACATCAAAACCGGCATTTTTGATTTCCAGTGAAAAGGGCTTCCAGGCGACGTCAAGATCGCGAAATTGTTGAACCTCTACAAGCCATCTTGAAGTCATCCATGACCAGGGACACGAAGGATCAAAATAAAAGTTAATTCGCACCGCAAAGCCTTTCATCAAATACTCATCTATCTTGTTAGCAGATGCTAGGGGCAGTGATTGCAGAAAAAGGCATCGAACAAAGGAAGTTATGACTGAAAATCGCGAGCTGTTATCTTTTGAATCATGTCATACGTCTTGGTGTTTTGACATTGTCAGGTTGAAGTTCAAACGTATTCCCAGGCCGCAATCTCACCATACATCTGCCACCGATTTCGCCGCCGCGCAGTGGGAAGATTATTTTGATTTGATATTGAGCAGCGATAGCGATGAATTTACCGTCGTGCTGAACAGCTCCGAATCGAAACTTTTGCGCTCATGGCGTCATTCGGACAACTGTGTGCATTGTTTTGGCGGGGCCACCGCCTATGAAACTGAGGAGATTTCGCTGGGGCAGCTCAGGGATCTTCTGGGCAGCGAGGACTGATTCTTTAAAGATCCGATGTTCTGCCTGCAGTGGTATTGCGGTGAAGCTTGGATCCGACACGGTGATATTCGTGCGAAGATGACGTATGCGTTGAGATGCAAAATCGCCTATCGGTGGGGATTGCCAAAACGAGGGGCTCGCGCCGCACTGTTTGTTCCGGGAGTTGGCGCATTACCGGGCTCGTGTGGGTAACTATGTAAGGCGCTCCTGCGCATCCTTCTGCGGCGGGAATCTTGAGTGCTGGATGTTTGTCTTGATTGGCGGTACGGTCGCATGCGGCACAGGCAATGACCGCCCGGCTCTCGTGTATTTTGTTTTGGGTGTTTCCATAATGCGGACAAGTCTGTTTAGCACACGGGGGATTTACCGCCATCGCAAGGACTGGGTTTGTACCAGGAGCCACGTGAGGCGATCTCTCGGGTAGATTCAACCAATTAGCCGAAGCGAGCATTATCTTCGCCGAAAGTACTATCGTTTTCCGGACTCGCGAGCTGGGCTTGTCGCGCAGCTCCATCGAGCACACAGATTTTCACAGCATAAGTCCTAAAAGGGTACTGAAAATGCTTCGGGCATTATCCTCAACCAGGATTACGTATTGTTCAAACGTCGTCCTGGTTGAGGTTCGCATTCCTGTCCGATGTGGCGATGAACGCAGCTTTTCGCAAAGGGACTTCCTTGATGATCAGTGAGAGCAGAAATGCCATTAGTGCCACTGGAACCGCAACAAGGAACACCGAATGGAGCGAGTGTGAAAATGCCTCGATGAAACCATGTTTTATCGGGAGTGGCAAATGACTAAGAGCTGACGGGCTAGTCGCGATATTGCCGCCTTTGATGGTTGTCAGAACCGATGCTGGCAGGTATTTTGGCAGATTCTTTATTAGCTGGGCATTGAAAATTGCACCGAATATTGCCACTCCAAAGGATCCTCCAATAGATCTAAAGAAGGTTGCCGTGGATGTGGCAGTCCCCAGGTATTCGTATGGAACGGCATTTTGAACAATTATCACCAGTACCTGCATCACTCCGCCAAATCCAAGGCCCAGAACGAACATGAAGCACGATGCTTCTAAAAGGGTGGTGTCAGCTTTCATCAAAGACAGGAGATATAACCCTACGACTATGAGTGCTGTGCCAGCAATTGGAAAAATCTTGTATTTCCCGCTTTTGCTTATCAGCTGCCCGCTGAGGATCGATGTTCCCACCAGACCGACCATCAAAGGCAGGAGTTCGAGTCCTGAAACAGTCGGAGAGGAATCGAAAACTGTCTGAAGAAAAGTAGGGAGGTAGACAATGGCACCGAACATTGCGAATCCAATAATGAACCCCGCTGCAGATGTCACTGTAAAAATAGAGTTCCGGAACAGGTTCAGGGAAATCAGAGGTTCACTGGCCTTCCGTTCAACAAGAATGAAAGTCACAAGCAGGAAAATTGCCACTGCAGTACTGCTGATTATTACCGGTGACAGCCAAGGGTAGGTTGTCCCGCCCCAAGTGGTGACCAGTATCAGTCCGGTAACTGCCACTCCCATCAGCACTGTGCCAAGATAGTCGACCTTGTGGGATTTGGTCGATTTTGGCAAGTGAAGGACCGCTGCGATTGCCATCAGGGCCAGCACCCCGATAGGGAGGTTGATATAAAAAACCCATCTCCACGTCAGATTGTCGGTAAAAAATCCGCCGAGAAGGGGACCTGCTATAGAGGAAAGGCCAAATACCGCACCGAAGTATCCCTGGTACTTCCCTCTTTCCCTTGGCGAAACGACATCTCCAATGATGGATTGAGACCCAACTATCAAGCCGCCGCCGCCAATACCCTGAAGAGCCCGGAAGGCGATCAGCTGGATCATGCTTTGCGATAGTCCTGACAAAGCCGAACCTACAAGAAAAATCACAATCGAGATTTGAAACAGCTTTTTCCTGCCGTAAAGATCTCCGAGCTTGCCCCAAAGAGGCGTCGACACTGTGGACGTGATCAGATATGCGGTGACTACCCAAGAGAGATGATTCAGGCCTCCCAAATCTCCGGCGATAGTGGGAAGCGCAGTTGCGACAATTGTCTGGTCGAGCGCCGAAAGTAGCATCGCCAGCATTAGCGCCCCTATGATAAGCCCCACATTTGACTGAGTCGTTATCGGGTTTGTAGAAGCGCCGGCTGTGCGCACCGGATCGGTTGGGTTTGAACTCATAATTAGATACTTGCCCTTTTTCAAATGCTCGCTGAATGAAATTAAGAAATTTGTCTTTCTATACTAGGGGTTGGCAGTTATCACTATCTCAAAATGAGACGGTAAAATCTCACTGTGTGGGAAATTGTTTGAGCGAGAGGATTGGGTTTGGAAGACTTCGGTTCCAGAGCACCTGAAGGCCGATCGAATTTCCTTAGGGAATCAGGTAGGTCCGCAATCCTGGACCAGGTGGCTCACGTATTGGTGGAGGGCGGATTGGCAATGTCGATGTCCGACCTCGCAGAAGCGGCTGGAATCGGCAGAGCAACACTATACCGTTACTTTCCCAACAGGCAGGCGCTACTGGACAGTATTATCTCGCGTGCTGTTTGCGACCTGAAATCGCTAGTCGCAAGCTCAGGCAGCAATGAGCTGCAGACGAGGGAGAGTCTTACGCGATTTGCGCGTGCCGTATTGGCTAAAGCAGGTATTGCGTTGATATTTATGCGCGAGCGGATTGTAGTCGACAAGGAAATTTTGGAGAAAACC
>JAJYFX010000082.1 GCA_021785315.1 Actinomycetes bacterium
AACTAAAGTATTTTAAATGCGAATGTCTGTAGAGTTTATTTCTTTTCGAATCAGACCAGCTGATAGAGAGTGGTGCGTTGGGCGAGGGGCCGTCCCAGTGGACGCACGAGCGACTCGAAGTCCTGCCTGGTAAGCTCCTGTCCGTGGGAACCCCCTGCAGCTCTTGAGATATTCTCACCCATAAGCGTTCCCCCTAAATCATTTGTCCCGGCTTGGAGCAACTGGCGTACTCCGTCAATCCCCATTTTGACCCAACTCGCCTGGATATTTGGCACCAGGTGCTGGTAGCTGATGCGAGCCACCGCATGCATCAGGAGGGACTCCCGGAAAGTCGGTCCTTTTCGAGCCTTCTTCTGCAAATAGATCGGGGAAGCCATGTGGACAAACGGTAGAGGTACGAATTCAGTGAATCCTTTTGTCTGCTGTTGCAGATTTCTCGTGGCTACGATGTGTTTTGCCCAGCTGCGAGTATCTTCGACAGAACCGAACATGATTGTGATATTTGACCTCAGCCCTACTTCGTGTGCAGTTCGGTGAATTTCCAGCCACCTGTCCGTTTTGATCTTGTCCGGACACAAAGTATCTCTGACGTCGTCATCAAGAATCTCCGCCGCGGTACCCGGAAGGGTCTTGAGGCCGGCTTCCTTGCATCTGATCAGGTAGGCCTTAAGGTCGACTCCAAGTCTTCGCGCGCCTTCATGGACCTCCAGCGCAGAAAATGCGTGAATATGGATATTTTCCGAGCCCTTCTTCACGGCGTCGATGATTTGGAGGTAATATTCGCCGTCAAACGACGGATGGATCCCTCCCTGAAGGCAAACCTCTGTGGCGCCAGCCGCCTCTGCCTCGGCGACGCGGTCAGAGACTTCTGACAACTCCAGGAGGTACGGATTGCCCCGCAGATTTAGTGAAAGGGGACCTTTGGAGAAAGCGCAGAACCTGCATTTGAAGGTACAGATGTTGGTGTAGTTAATGTTCCGGTTGGCAACGAATGTAACAGTGTCTCCCGATATATTTTTTCTGAGTTGATCTGCCGTGTCGGTCACATATCTAAGGTCAGATCCCCGGGCGGTGAAAAGCTTGTGGATTTGGTCTTCGTCCGGAAGGGAGCCTTGCAGCGCCGCATCGCAGATCTCAGTTATCTCCGAAGATACGGATTTGAGTGCCAATTCGCCAATTAGCGACCATTGCGGCTCCTGAGTCATCGGCAAGGATCCAACTAACACCGGCGGCTCCGAGTCTCCTCCCGATGTCCAGGAATCCGCCCTTGCAAAGTAGTGCGAATCGCTGTTGGAGGTAACTTGGAATTTCATCTCCGGACTGATCCACTTCGCGTCATTGAACTCTGGATAGATTGGAAGCCTGGGAACCAACTGATTCCCGTTTGCTGAAAGCTGTCTCTCGAGGTCTTGTAATCGCGGCCATGGACGATCCGGGTTCACGTGATCAATTGTTACTGGGGATATTCCCCCCAAGTCATCTACGCCAGCGTTTATTAGGTCCAGCGCGTCGTCACTTAAGTTAGGCGGAGCCTGAACATGCACCCATGGCGGCAAGATAAGCCGTGCCAGAGCGATTGCGCGCAAGAATTCGTCTCTAGTCGCCGGCAGGTGGTTGTGCATGCGTGTGCCGAGTTTCGGCAGGAAGTTCTGGATTATCACCTCCTGGACATGGCCATACTCTTGAGCGATATCGCTGATGGTTTCCAATGCGGTTATCCGGTCTGATTCGGATTCACCTATGCCAATCAAGATCCCTGTGGTAAAAGGCACAAGGGCCTTTCCCGCGTCGATGAGAGATGCAGTTCTTGTCTCGGGAGTCTTATCCGGAGCCATGCGATGGGCTTCGAGATTGGGATTGAGCGACTCAAGCATCATTCCCTGGGAAGCCGAGACTTGCTTCAGCAGTGAAAATTCAGCAAACGAAAGAGCTCCGGCATTAATGTGAGGGATCAGACCGGAATTATCTACCACCGCCTTCGCGGCAAGGTAGAGATAGTCGGTCGTCGTCGTTAAGCCCTGGCTGCGAAGAAAGCTGTCGGCGACATCGTATCTTTGCTCGGGCTTTTCGCCCAATGTGAAGAGTGCCTCCGTGCAGCCATAAGCCTCGCCCTGGGTCGCGATTTCTATGATTTCATCAGTTGACATATAGGGCGCGCCAAGGTGCGCTGGCGGCTTGGCAAATGTGCAGTAACCGCATCTGTCGCGACAAAGCATGGTCAAAGGAATGAACACCTTGGGGGAGAAAGTCACGCGAGAACCGAACTGCTTCGTTTTGACTTGAATTGCTCTGGATAACAGTTCCGCAGTTGAACGCCTGGATAAATTGCCTGCCATATTTTTCACCCTATCAAATGAGGATCACTTTAGTCCATAATTTGGCCTGACGCATATTGAAGTGCCTGCTCATCGCGCTACAGGTCTCAATGTGTCAGGAATTCGACTTTTACTCTTCGATGAGTGAAGCCGCCTCGTAGTCGATAATGAGATTGATCTTGGCCGCGTTCACTGTGGCGACCGGGAATCTAACATCGTTTTCAAGTAGGCCTCTAATTGCTATAGCCTTGTCAGATCCCCCTGCAGTGATTATCACCGTCTCAGCAGTGGCTATAGCCTGCTGGCTGAGGGTAAGACGAAGGTAGCGGTTTAGGCCATTTGGATCATAATTGGCTAAATAAAGTTTGCCGGTTGCTTGAGTCGTGTCTAGTGCAGGAGAGCCGGGGAACAGGCTCGCAGTGTGGCCATCCGGCCCCACTCCCAGATGTATCAGCCAGGGTCTTGGCGAGGCGGAGATGATTTCGCTGTAGTCGTCCGCGACGGCCTGGCAGAGCTTGTAATCATCGGCGTTGTCACCACGGAAATGTTGCGAGAGACTCGCTAGGTCACCGTTTGAAAATGGAGGCCAAATACTTGGATGGCTGCCATTTGAGTTCAGCGGGGCAAGTAAGGCCTTTTTTATATTGAAAGTGTTGGATGCATCTGTTTCCGGGTCGATAACACGTTCATCTCCAAGGTAGATGCTCATTTGCGCGGCAGCTGTCCAAAAGTCGCTGTTATTGGCAAGTTCATGGTAAAGCTTCGGAGCCAGGGAGCCTCCTGAGGCAAAAAAGCTCCAAGGTCCCTGTGCTGACAAGCCGAAACCTGTGACCTGTTTTGAAAACTCATGCGCAATGTTGCTGGTAATGAATATGTGAAGGTTTTCCATCGGGCCGCTCCAATCGTTTTGAGTCCATGGGATCTTTAACTTAACGATGCCAGTTTCTGGCATGTTTACAGGTGCAGCCATCGACTGGAGTGTGTTGGTTTGATGGCCGCCAACAGTTTTTCAGCTTCTGTGGGGTTGCGTGAAAATAGGTGAAGTGCACGTCTGGCCTAGGAGTTGTGCCAGTAATGACCGGTGCTTTGAAGAAGTTTGCTCGATTCCTTGGGACCATAAGTTCCGGCCGCGTATGGATATAACGGAAAGTCGGGATCTGCGAAGGCGCGCTGAACCGGTTCCACAATTTCCCAGGCTTTGGTCACTTCGTCGGCTCGGAGGAATAGGGTGCGGTCGCCGAATAGCGCATCTAGAATTAGCCTCTCGTAGGCGTCCCATGACGCTTCCTTGAATGTGTTGGCATATGAAAAGTTCATTGCTACCGAGCGAATGTTGTAATCTTGTCCCGGGACTTTGGCGCCGAATACCATTTTGATTTCTTCTTCGGGCTGGATTTTCAATATCAGCCTGTTTGGTCCAAGCTGCCGTGCGGAATTACCAGCGAAGGGAAGATGCGGAGCTCGATTGAATTCCATTACTACCTGAGTTTCGCGTTTCGGCATTCGTTTTCCGGTCCTGACAAATATTGGTACTCCAGCCCATCTCCAGTTGTCTACCGCCAGCCGGATTGCTACGAAAGTTTCAGTTTGAGAATTCGGAGAAACATTTTGCTCCTCCCGGTAACCCTTTACCTCGTCCGAATTGATTACACCATTAAAATATTGGCCTCTCACGGCGCGGTTGACGAGGTCTTGCGCGGGGGGTATTTCAACCGACGAAAGGACTTTAACCTTCTCATTTTGAATTGAGTCAGCTGTCATGGTGGCCGGAGCTTCCATCAACACCAACGAAAGGACCTGAAGCATGTGGTTTTGGATGATGTCCTTGAGTGCTCCAGCATGTTCATAAAAATTTCCTCTATGTCCAACACCGAGCTGCTCGGCTACGGTTATCTGGACATTGTTGACGTAATTTCTGTTCCAGACCGGTTCGAAGACGGCATTGGAGAACCTTAGCGCGAGTAAATTCTGCACTGTCTCCTTGCCCAGGTAGTGATCGATCCGAAAGATTTGTTGTTCCGAGAAAGAGCGATGCATATCTTTGTTCAACAGCTGTGCGCTTTGGGTATCGTCGCCAAAGGGCTTTTCAATGATGATTCGCGTTGAATCAGAAGCTCCGTTCTGGGAGAGTCCGCTTTCCCCTAGATAAGCACTGATTGTGCCGAAGAGGTCGGGAATAGTGGCGAGGTAAAATAGTCGTGATTTCCCGGTTTGCCTTCCCTGCTCAATTGAGTCCAGAAGCTTGGCAAGCGAGTGATAAGTGGCGATTGAGCTGTAATCGCCTTGAAGATAGTGAAAGTTGTCGAGATAGTTGTCGGCCGATTCCCAGCCCGAGGTCGAATTCATAACTAGCTTTCGAAAACCCTCGTTGCCAAGGGGCGATCGTGCCACGCCAACCACGGCGAACTCGTCAGGAAGTTGGTCCTGATCCCACAGAGATGCGATTGCAGGCAGAATTTTGCGTGATGTCAGGTCGCCCGATGCTCCAAAGATTATAAGTGTGCTTCCTTCTATTTTTCTTCTGTGCTGCCTCTGTAGGCTCATACTCACCCCTTAGCGAACGCTCGATTGTATGTCAAACGGATCCTTCATCCTAAGGAAATTATGGAGGCTGCTGCATCGATCGGATTTACTCCTAAGAACTGTGCAATTCTGACATATTTTGCCGCTGATATTCGGTCGCTCAGAGTTTTACATTGCGACCTTCGAAACGAATATCTAGTTCGCCAAGAAAGACGCATGCAGCAGTTACCCACAGAAACCTTATATCCCTATAATTCGAGGTTACCCTCAAAAACCGCGCTAGTGATAGGCATGCCAATTTTCTAAGTTTTCGCAGAGGCGCAATCTTAAACAACCTCGAGGAACAAAGTGCAAATATGGCGGCACCTTACCATGCCAGTCGACAGGTGCGTCCACGATGGAATCGTGTACAAGGCTGGTTAAGTTCCTGCCGACAGATGTCAGGAGCTTTGCGGGGTGTTCGTTTACCGTTCCTTTGCTGCGGTTTTGTCAGGCCTGCGACTTCTTCATCTCAAGCGCGCTCAACAAATCCGTAAAGGAGGTGGCAAAGGAATTCACGCCTTCGGTCTCAAGCTCCAGAGTGACTTTCTCCAGATCGATTCCCAGCTGTTTTATTGCATCTAAAACCGGAGGACCGTTTTCGGCAAAAGTGGGGACCCTGTTCTCGGGCTTGCCGTGGTCGAGAAATGCCAAAAGGGTGGATTCCGGCATCGTGTTCACGGAGTCGGGGGCGACGAGCGTCTCAACATAGAGCAAATCCGGATAGTTGGGGTTCTTGGTGGAGGTGGAAGCCCATAAAGGCCTTTGGGGTTTCGCTCCCTCAGCGACCAGCTTAATCCAGTCGGGCTGCTTATAACGTTCGATGTGCGCAAGATATGCAGCTTGCGCCTGAGCGACTGCGGCCCGGCCTATCAAATGCTGGCCTTCTTTCCCCATGGATTCCAGGATGGGGTCCAGCTTGGTGTCGACCCGGGAAACGAAGAACGATGCCACAGAGGAGATCCTGGCTAGGTCATGTCCGTAATCTCGAGCTTTTGCAATACCTCGGATGTGGGCGTCCATCACCATATCGTATCGATCGAGTGCGAAAATGAGGGTTACGTTTACCGAGATACCGCGGGACAGGACTTCCGTTATCGCCGGGATTCCTTCCTGAGTCGCGGGAATTTTGATCATCAGGTTTTCTCGGTCAACCGTGTCCCAGAGCCATTGCGCCGCCTCAATGGTTGCGTCAGTGTCATGCGCAAGCTCCGGGTCAACCTCAATTGACACAAATCCGTCGTTTCGATCTGATGATTCATAAATTTCCGAGAGCACATCAGCTGCAGCGGCAACGTCACTGCAGACCATCTTCCAATAGGCTGATTTGGTGTCCATCTCTTTGATCAGACTGAAGAATTCCTTGTCGTAGTCATTTGAATTAGATATGGCGTTGGCAAAGATCGTTGGATTGGATGTCAAGCCTCTCACGCCCAACTCTTTGAGTTCCACAAGTCTGCCGTTTGCGATCCAGGCTCGAGAAAGGTTGTCGATCCAGGGACTCTGTCCCATGGTTTGGTATAGAGCTTGCAGTGAATTCAATGCCGTCACCTCGTAAAATCAATTGATCAGGATCTAGAGTGCTATAGCGCAAAGCCAAATTCAAGTGGCATATGGACCAAATTCTCAAATCTTCGCGGGATAAATCGCCTGAACTGGACCAGGTGAATCGATTATATTCTAGCGCACGGGCTACAAGTCAAAGGAAGCTCGATTCGATGTCTTTTGACGACTAGTGACTTCTCAGATTTGTTTCGGTCTGTCGTCCGGACCCTCAATGAAGCGAGAGGTTGCCCCTTGATTCGGATCATCGCGCCTAAGATCGGGAAAGGCAGTCTTTGTTGGTCATGCATCTGTGACTTATTTGGGGAGCTAGAAAATCTTGGATGACGCGATACCGTTGCCCATGTTTCCGTTGTCAACTGTAGTGTTTCCAGTCACGGGAGTGCCTTTGCATGTGTTCGAGCCGAGGTATAAAAGCCTCATCAACGATTTGTCCAAGTCGCCGCCGTATTTTGGCGTTGTACTTATCACCAGGGGATCTGAGGTAGGCGGCGGGGATATCAGGTCGGACGTCGGAACTATGGCGCGGATTTCAGAAAAGGCGCAGCTTGGCGACGGCAGATGGCTGGTGCTTGCTGTCGGTGAAAAGAGGATTCGGATCCGCACTTGGTTGCCTGACGATCCATACCCGTTGGCTTTGGTCGAAGAGATCGCCGACGAAGCCTGGGGGGTTGAATCAGCGGAGTGGATCCGCTCTCTCGAGAAGCAGCTAAGGTACTGTCTCTTGCTTCACGGCGAGATTTCGCTTACTAACAGTGTTTCGCCCAATATTGTTTTGTCGTCGGATCCAGAGGAGGCACTTTGGCAAATGTGCGCCCTTGCGCCGGTCTCCGTGCTGGATCAGCAGCATCTGCTCATCGCTCGGGATCATCATTCCCGGGCAGTTCTGCTGGAAAAGTTGCTTTTA
>JAJYFX010000083.1 GCA_021785315.1 Actinomycetes bacterium
CTGAATTGCCAACTCTTTGGTTCATAAAAATGAACTTAGCCAGAAATGCGTTGAACTCAACCAAATTCCGAGACTAAATTACGAATTTGTAATTAACGATCAATCATTACAGAAAATAAGACAAAAATCTATTATTTACGCCTCCAAAACGACCGGCACGATCATTGGCCGGCGTTTTGTCTGCCTATTGACATATTTGCCTAGAGATGTCCTTACATGGCGCCGCAGAGTTTCGAGATCAAGGGCATCCTGGAGCGCCGCCGCGGCAATCGACCGTCGAACTTCTTCTTTTGCCTCCTCGATCAGCCCTTCCGCCTCGTCTGCGTGGATCCAGCCGCGAGTGATTATTTCAGGCCCGGTAACGAGCTCACCCGACTTCATATCCACAGTCACAATCGCAACGATCACCCCCTCTTCTGAAAGCACTTTCCGATCTCTCAGCACGCCGCGGTTTACATCGCCAACTACGCCATCAACATAGAGATAGCCGGCCGGAACCTCGCCACCGTAATCGATACCGGAATCGGACACCACCACCACATCGCCATCCTCTGCAAGAAGGATATTCTCCTGGGAGACACCCATCTCCCTGGCAAGCAGCGTGTGATTGAACAAATGCCTAAATTCGCCGTGCACTGGGATAAAAGCCTGCGGCTTGGTGATTGAAAGCAGCATCTTCAGCTCGTCGGCTTTCGCATGTCCGGATGTATGCACCTTTTCTACGCCCTGATGCACGACCGAGGCCCCGCGCCGGTAGAGGCTGTCAATGACATTTCCAACAGCGGTCTCGTTTCCCGGGATCGCATCCGCAGAGATAATCACAAGATCATCTTGCTCGAGCTTTAGCCATTTGTTCTCGCCGGCAGCCATCAATGAGAGGGCGCTCATAGGCTCTCCCTGAGACCCGGTCGAGATTATGCAAACCTCTTCGCTTGGATATTTTGACACCTGATCTATATCGAAAATATGGTCGTCTGGAATGTATAAAAGACCTAGGCGCCTCGCTAGCGCTACGTTCTTCCCCATCGATCTTCCGAGAGTAAATATCCGTCGTCCCGATGCAACAGCTACATTCGCAACCTGCTGGACCCTGTGGATATGCGAGGAAAAACAAGTTACAACAATTCGGCGGTCCTTTGAGATGCTAAATAATCGCGAAAGCGTCTTGCCAACTTCCGATTCCGACTCAGATCGACCTTTTTCTTCAGCGTTTGTCGAGTCCGACAGGAGCAGACGGATTCCGTGATTTGATGCGATGGCCCCCATCCTCCCCAAGTCCGTCAAGCGTCCGTCCACCGGATTCAGATCAATCTTGAAATCTCCGGTATGAAAAATCACGCCCTGGGCTGTATAGAAGGCTAGGGCAAAGCTGTGAGGCACCGAGTGGGTAACCGGGATGAATTCGACGCGGAAAGGACCAATTTCAAGAGTTTCGCCGTCTGCGACGGCAATAAATTCACAACGATCGGAAAGCCCGGCTTCGTCGATTCGATTGGTTGCCAAACCCAGCGCGAGTTCGGAACCGTATATTGGCAGTACCATGTCGATATCCCTAAGAAGGAATGACAAGGCTCCAGTGTGATCTTCATGTCCGTGGGTTAGGATGCATGCGACAACCTTGTCCTGGTGGTCCTTGACATAAGTGAGATCGGGAAGTACTAAATCGACCCCGGGCATATCCGGATTAGGAAACATCAGTCCGCAATCAAGAATTACGATCTGGTCATCTTGCTCTATGAGGGCGCAGTTACGGCCGATTTCGCCTAGTCCTCCTAGAAAAATTACTTTTACGTCACTAGCCACGAATCTCTTTCTTTGCTCTGGCAATCTCGACACCCAGGGCGCTAAGGCCTTGGTTTGTCTTATCGAATACGTGCAGCGCTTCCTTTTCGAGGTTCTCGGGTGCCCTGCCCAGGGGAAGTCTGGTCTCTCCTACTTCAAGTCCCAAAACATTCAGCATGACTTTTACTGGGATGGGGTTGGGCGCGTCAAGCCTCGACTCGAAATCCACCGACGGCAGTAATGTCTGATTGATCTTCATAGCACGCGAAGAATCACCGCTCAGAAAGCTCGAAATCATGGCCTGGTATCCGAATGCAGCCCAGTGAGTGGCAACGCCAACCACTCCTATGGCTCCAATTGCCAACAGAGGCAGAGTGAGCCCGTCATCACCAGAGTAGACCTCAAAATATTTTGGCAGTTTCGGCATCAACTTCGAAGTTGCCAACAGATCACCGGCAGCATCTTTCAGCCCAACCACATTGGGACATCGCCGCACTAGCTCCAGCAGCGTTCCGCTCTCGACTTTACGACCCGTTCGAACTGGAATGTCATAGATGATCACCGGTAAATCAGATGCGCCTGCAACCGCTTCGAAATGGGCAAGCAGGCCTGACTGCGGCGGCCTGTTGTAGTAAGGAGTCACAATTAATGCCCCGGCGACGCCAGCCTCTTTTGCCCGCTTCGTCATATGTACAGAGTGCAATGTATCATTCGATCCGGAACCGGCAATTACGGGGACCGAAACCGCTCCGGCCACAGCCTCCCAAAGTGAAATCTTTTCGTCGTCCGTCAAAGTCGGTGCCTCGCCGGTCGTCCCGGTCACGATCAGACCTTCGCTCCCATTTTCCACAAGCCACCGGGCAAGCTCAACGGTGCGATCCAGATCAACCTCGCCGTCGCCGTCCATCGCGGTAGCCATTGCAGTTAACACCCTGCCAAAGCGAGTTGACGCGCTGTAAGTCACATCGAACCACCACCTTCGCTCTTGAGTTGGCCATGGCCGAGCCCTAGCTTCGCATCGATAAGCTCATCGATACCTCTCACCAATCCCGATAGTGTCGCAACCGACTTTATCGCCAATATCACTCCGGGCATGAAAGAGGTCCTGTCATATGAATCATGTCTGATCGTAAGCGTCTGTCCCAGGGTACCGAAAATAACCTCTTGATGCGCAACCATCCCTCTGACTCTGAGCGAGTGGACCTGGACACCTTGTTCAAACCGTCCGCCTCTCGCGCCATCCAGGACTAGTTTGACTGTAGGGTCGCCAGCAAACGGGTTCCGCGAACTGTCTCTGAATTTTGTAACTCTACGTGCGGTCTCCATCGCCGTACCGCTCGGAGCATCGACCTTTCTGTCGTGGTGAAGCTCGATTATGTCCACGGTATCGAAAAATACCGACGCCATCTCGGAAAAGCGCATCATCAAGATTGCGCCAATGGCAAAGTTTGGGGCGATGATACAATTCGCTTTGGAATTTGCAAAGGCCTCGCCGAGTTGCGATATCTGTTCGTCTAAAAGGCCGGTAGTGCCAACCACTCCGTGGATATTGCGCTCGGCGCACCACATCATATTCTCGAATGCGCTTTGAGCCGAAGTAAAGTCAACGGCCACCTGAGCTTTTGCACTGACCAGGGAGTCCTTGGCACCACTCACTTCAAGCCCAGTACCAATGATGCCGGTGACCTGGGACAGGTCAATTCCGGAAAGCCGGGGATCGATAGCGGCAACCAAAGTAAGCTCCGGATCATCGAAAACAGCCCTGCAAACAGTGGTTCCCATCTGTCCGCCAGCACCAAACACTCCGATTCGCATATTTCTCCCTAGTCAAAGACTCCATTGGGAACAGGCCCAACCACAGAAATCTGCCTGGAGCCCGCAAATACCTCTGCCGCCAGCTCCGCAACTTCATTGACTGACACCCGTTCAATTTCAGCCAAAACTTCCTCGATCGATTTGAGTTGCTGACCAGTAACCAGCACCGATCCCATCTGGGACATTACCGACGCCGTATCTTCTCTAGCGAGAAGAACCTGGGCACGCAAATATCGTTTGGCCACAGCTAGTTCTTCCTCGGTCACACCAGCCGAACTAAGCTCCTTTGTAACAGAATCTACCAACTCCAGTGCTCGAGCGAGCTGAAAAGGGCTAGTCGCGAAATAAACGCCCAGATAGCCTGAGTCTTGATACGTTACGCGATCTGAATATATCGAGTAGCACAATCCGCCTTCTTCCCTGACCTTCTGGAACAGCCGGGATGAAAGGCCCCCTCCGTAAACGTGGTCCAGCATTGCCATGACCCAGCGCCTCCGGTCACCTCTGGGTATTCCCGGATACGCGATAGAAATATGGGCCTGCTCGATATCACGCTCGTTTATCACCGGATCTGAAAACCTAAGATGCGACGCGTTGCGTTCTGGAACTCTGCCGGGTGAAATTTGGCCCAGGCTGGAAGAGAATTGCTCTACTATCCGCTCGTGGTCCAAAGCGCCTGCGGCAGAGATGACCATATTTGCTGAACCATAGAAACTTGAAAAAAACTCGCAGATTACATCGCGATCAATTCCTGGAATGCTCTCCCGAGAACCAAGCACTTCCCGGCCGAGAGAATGTTGCTCGTAAACGGAAGCAACGAGCTGCTCGTTGACGAAATCTGACGGCTCGTCGTTTGCCATGGCAATTTCTTCGAGAATAACGTTACGTTCAGATTCGATGTCCGATACATTGAATGACGGCTCCGTGAGGATCTTTCCAAGGATCTCAACACCCAAATCGGTAGCCTCTCCAAGCAGACGTACTTGAAAGCTGGTCAGCTCTTTGGTGGTGAAGGCATTCATGTCCCCGCCAAAGGAATCCACCAACACGGCAAGATCCTTGGCCGACAGTTCGCTGGTACCCTTGAATGCCAAATGCTCAAGAAAATGGGACGTTCCATGCTGATCCTGCGTTTCGTCCCGAGAGCCGACTCCCACGAAAACACCGATTGTTACCGAGGATGCTTGAGGCATCGCCTCGGTAACAATTTGAAGACCATTGTCGAATCTAGCTATTCTTGACACAATCCGCCAATTACCTATCGACGACCGTCACGTCTGCCACTTCTCCTCGGGCCTCTTCCGTGTCCACCTTCGCGCTCCACTGGCCGGCCAGACGGAGACGGTCCAGGACCTAGATCTCCATACTGAGACCTCAGCTCCTCGTCAAAGTGAGCCTCGAACGAAACAACTGACGACTCCGAGGAAGGTTGGGACTCATCCGCATCTGATTTCGAATGGGTCGCAGTTTCGGCACCCCCGTCACTGGGTGACGGAGCCGCTTCATTTGCCACTTCCTGCGAGCCACCCTCGATTACCAGCGAGAGAGAAATCTTGCCGGCGGCGTCAATATCGTCGACGTGAACTACCAGGTCCTGGCCCATCTCAAGGTAGTCCTCAACCCGCTCGACCCGCTTTCCTCCACCCAGTTTGGAAATGTGGAGAAGACCGTCCCTACCCGGCAGAATATTGACGAAGGCGCCAAACTTGGCGATCGATACAACTTTCCCGCGATAGACGGCCCCAATCTCGGCCTTTGGCGGATCAAGAATCTCGAGGACTCGCCTTCTAGCTTCCTCAACGGCATTGGAATCCTTAGCACCAATGGTGACGGTGCCAACGACGCCGTCGTCGTCTATTCCAATTTCAGCTCCCGTCTCCTGCTGCATGGAATTGATGTTCTTGCCTTTTGGCCCGATGATCTCGCCGATCTTGTCAAGTGGGACCTCAAACGAGATGATCTTTGGGGCATTGCCCTTGACTGCGTCACGCGGTTCTGAAATTACCTTTAGCATCACGTCCAAAACCTGGAGACGGGCAACCTTGGCCTGATTCAGAGCCTGGCCCAAAATCTCCGCAGGAATCCCATCGATTTTGGTGTCAAGCTGAAGAGCCGTCACAAATTCCGAAGACCCGGCGACTTTGAAGTCCATATCACCGAGTGCATCCTCAGCTCCAAGTATGTCAGTCAGAGTTACGTACTTGCCCTCGGCAAAGACAAGACCCATTGCAATGCCTGCCACGGGTGCCTTTATCGGTACGCCAGCGTCCATGAGCGACAGTGTGGATCCGCAAACCGAAGCCATTGACGTTGAACCGTTTGAACTCAATACCTCTGATACCAGTCTCAGCGTATACGGAAATTCACTCTGCGGAGGAATCACCGGAAGCAGCGCACGCTCGCCGAGCAGACCATGACCGATCTCACGCCTCTTTGGACCCCGCATAAACCCGACCTCACCGGTAGAAAACGGCGGGAAATTGTAGTGGTGCATATACCGCTTGAACTCATCAGTAGAAATCGAGTCAAGCATTTGGTTCATTTTAGGCATACCCAGGGTACAAAATGTGAGAGCCTGAGTCTCTCCGCGGTTGAAAAGACCTGTACCATGCGCGGTTGGGATCAGCCCGACTTCCCCTGACAGCGGCCTAATGGTAACAAGGTCTCTTCCGTCAATTCTTATCTGGTCATCGACGATTCGCTTCCTGACGAGATATTTCGTGACGGCCTTGATGGCATTCTTGATCTGGCCCTCGCTACCCTCGAACCGTTCGGCAAGCTGCTCCTGGATAGCAGCTGAAGCCTCCTTGAGACTTGCATCGCGTTCGGCCTTACCCATCACGTAATTAGCCTTGGCCAGCAGGTCTGTACCGACTTCTTCAACTGCATCGTAAATCTCGGCAGAGTAATCAACCTGGGATACGTACTCCAAGGGAGGCCTCGAGCCGTGAGCTTGGACCAGATCGCGCTGCAACTCAATCGACTGCTTGATCCAGGTCTTGGAAAGCTCCAATCCCTCCGCGATAACCGTCTCAGTCACGTACGGCGCACCAGCCTGATAGTTATTCCAACTGGATTCGGTTCCACCTGCTTCAACCATGATGATTGCAATGTCAGAGCCCTCAGAGTTCTCACGACCAGCCACCACGAGCTCAAAACTCGAAGAATCCCCATCCTGATAGGTGGGGTGCGGAATCCACTTGCCCTCCGCGCTGAAGGCGATCCGAACGGCACCGATTGGTCCCTGGAATGGAATGCCGGAAATCATCAAGGCAGCGGATGCCGCATTGATTGCCAGCACGTCATGCGGATTCAATAGGTCGGCACCAAGTACGGTCCCCACCACGTGCACCTCGTTACGGAAGTCATCCGCAAAGCAAGGCCTGATGGGTCGGTCAATTAGACGTGACGTAAGTGTCGCCTCATCGGTAGCACGACCCTCCCTCCTGAAAAACGAACCGGGAATACGTCCTACCGCATACATCCGCTCCTCAATGTCGACGGTCAGCGGGAAAAAGTCGATCCCCTCTTTTACCGTTTTTGACGCGGTAGCCGTAGCTAACACCATCGTGTCGCCAAGCCGAGCGACTACTGCGCCGTCAGCCTGCAAAGCAAGTTTCCCTGCTTCAAATGAAAGGGTTTTGTCTGTCCCACTAATTGGGGACGAAACGACAACGGCCTCAGCCATTTGTCTCCTTAATGTCTTTTTGGCGACCTTGG
>JAJYFX010000084.1 GCA_021785315.1 Actinomycetes bacterium
ACTCCCTCCAGGTGAACTTATATATGCAATCGACTTGGTCAAGCTGGCGCGCTCCTTGGGCGACTTTTCGATCGCAGTTGCAGCGCACCCGCAGGGCCATCCGGATTCCCCAAATCTCAAAGTGGACCGTTTGAGGCTCGCCAGGAAGTTGGAGCTTGCCGACATGGCTATAACCCAGTTCTTCTTTGTGGCTGACGACTATTTCAGGCTTGTGGACGATCTCGACAAGCTTGGGGTATCCAAGCCGGTTCTTCCTGGCGTCATGGCGCCCACGTCATTGAAAACCCTGGAGAGAATGGCGGAGTTGTCTGGCGCAAAGATTCCCGACAGGGTGAGACAGCTTCTCTACGGCGCCGGCAATGATGCCAATGCGATCAAGTCGATCGGCGTTGGAATTGCAACTGAGCTCTCCGAGGAGCTCTTGAAACGCGGCGCTCCTGGAATTCATGTTTACACAATGAACGAAGCTGGCACCACAGTTGAGATATGCAAGCGTTTGGGCCTAGGTTAGAGAAATGGCTGTAAATTGGTTGGGTCCACTTGTATATAACTTGTAATAAATATCATTTAGACAGTTGACTGTCAAAGGGGTACTATCAAGGCTATGGCTGAAAAAATTACTATGTCGAGCTCGGGCTCGCTCAATGTTCCAGATGAACCAATAATCCCTTTTATTGAAGGTGACGGAACCGGTGTTGATATATGGCCGGCGGCGCAACTTGTTATGGATGCCGCGGCCAAGAAATATAATAAGAAAATTGCCTGGAAAGAGGTTCTTGCTGGCGAGAAGGCTTTCAACGAGACTGGCAGCTGGTTGCCTGACGAGACTGTCGAAGCTTTCAAGAGCCATCTGATCGGTATCAAAGGTCCGCTGACCACTCCGATTGGAGGCGGCATACGCTCGCTGAATGTTGCCCTTAGGCAGCTATTAGATCTTTACGTTTGCTTGCGTCCGGTGCGTTGGTTCCAAGGCGTTCCCTCGCCCGTGGTTCATCCTGAGAAAGTTGATATGGTTATTTTCAGGGAGAACACGGAGGACGTTTACTCGGGTCTTGAACTCGAGGCCAATTCAGAAGGCGCAAACAACCTTATTGAGTATCTTCGAAGCTCCTTCGGATGGAATATCAGAGACGCATCAGGCATTGGCGTAAAACCTGTATCTGAAGTGGGATCCAAGCGCCTGATCAGGGCTGCTATCGAGTACGCGCTTTACCACAACCGCAAGAGCGTAACTCTAGTCCACAAGGGAAACATTATGAAGTTTACTGAGGGCGCTTTTAGGAACTGGGGATACGAACTCGTTCGCGAGGAGTTTGCCGATGTAGCTGTCGGATGGGACGACTGCGGTGGAAATCCAGGAGGCAAGCTCCTGGTCAAGGATTCAATTGCCGACATTACCCTGCAGCAGGTGCTGACGCGCCCGGATGAATTTGATGTCATCGCAACCTTGAATCTGAACGGGGACTATCTGTCTGATGCGCTGGCTGCCCAGGTTGGTGGGATTGGGATCGCTCCTGGTGGGAATATCAATTATGTCACCGGGCACGGAATTTTTGAAGCGACCCATGGCACTGCTCCCAAGTATGCCGGCCAGGACAAGGTGAATCCGGGATCGGTAATTCTCTCCGGCGTCATGATGTTTGAACACCTTGGCTGGAAAGACGCTGCAAGTGATATTGTCAAGGCAATTGAAGCCACCATCGCGGACAAAGTTGTCACCTACGATTTTGCGCGGTTGATGCAGGGTGCTACTGAAGTAAAGTGTTCTGAGTTTGCCTCAGCGATAGTAGATCGCTTATAAGCGGCCAGTTGGTATCCGGTGACCGCGATGCTCGGCGGGCGATGGAAGGTTGATTTTCTGAGCCCATTGAGTCGCGGTGTTATCTGAATTGGAGTAGTAATGTCAAAAATCAAAAAAGATCCTATTCATGTGGCAGTAACTGGTGCAGCTGGTCAGATCAGTTATTCGTTACTTTTTCGCATTGCTTCAGGAGC
Source organism: Actinomycetes bacterium (assembly GCA_021785315.1). The sequence continues at coordinate 1,996 of JAJYFX010000084.1, forward strand.
CATGCTAGGCGAAGACCAACCGGTGGTTTTGAGGCTTATTGAGATCGAACCGGCAATGAAGGCGCTGGAAGGCGTCGCTATGGAGCTGGACGATTGCGCCTTCCCGCTTTTGTCCGATATTGTCTTGACCACCGATCTAAATGTGGGCTTTGATAATACCTCATGGGCACTCCTTGTCGGAGCGATGCCTCGCAAAGCAGGCATGGAGCGAGGCGACCTGCTTTCGGTCAATGGCGGAATTTTTGGTCCTCAGGGACGAGCCATTCAAGAGAACGCCAACTCTGACATAAGAGTACTTGTGGTTGGCAATCCGTGTAACACCAACTGTCTTATTGCGCGATCGAGCGCCCGGGACGTTCCAGCGGAACGCTTTTTTGCCATGACCAGACTCGATCAAAATCGGGCCAAGACGCAGCTGGCCAAAAAAGCCGGAGCATCTGTCGACGATGTCACCAATATGGCAATCTGGGGAAACCATTCAGCTACACAGTTCCCTGACTTTGCCAATGCCCGAATCTACGGAGTTCCCGTCCCAGAGGTGATCTCAGATCACGATTGGTTGCATGGTGGATTCATCAGCACTGTTCAAAAGCGTGGTGCCGCCGTTATCGATGCCAGGGGTGCCTCCTCCGCCGCATCTGCGGCAAATGCAGCCATTGATTCTGTAAAAAGTGTGGTAAATCCGACCCCTAAGGGCGATTGGGTATCATTAGCGGTCGTCTCCAACGGTGAATACGGAATTCCGGAGGGACTTCAATTTGGATTCCCTGTTGTCTCGACCGGAGATTCGTGGAGCGTGGTTGAAGGACTGCATCATGACGAGTTTGCTTCCGAGAAAATAAAGGCCACTATGGCTGAACTGGTTGCGGAGCGATCTGAGGTCGAATCGCTGCTGGGATAGCAAGCTTTCCCGGCAGCAGCAGACAGACTGGCCTCAGATGCCTGGGGGGAGGGTCGTTCGAATCCCGAGCTTAACTTGGTCGGGCGGGAAACGGCCCTTTGGCATGTCTGTTCCTAATGTTGAATTGTCATGCGCTTGCAAATTCGTTTAAGCGAGGATCGTACTCAGTGATTTGGCGAGACGCGAAAGAACATCGACCGAATTGATGAAGTTCCCGGCATTGCCCTTGATCTTTATGCCGTCGTTTTCGATAGCTTCGGCAACGGATATTGTTCCCTGATTAATCGCGGCCGCCAGCTGGCGGTCGATAACTATGCCTACTTGGGAGCCTGGAACGGATCCCGGTTCAAGTCTTGCGCCGTTATTGTCAATTACGAGAGAAAAATAACTGCTGCCAGCGTCTGACTTGAGTTCCACGGCAATTTCAAGCCTGGTAGTTTCATCTGGCTGGTGTTGAAGCCGCGCCAGAGCTACATTACTTGCATCAATCCACTTTTGTGTTCCAATATCTTCAGGCATCTTATGAGATCCTAAATGTGATCTCGACGCATTCGACCTTTTATGAACCGGCAACCCATCTGTCGTGAAGCAAAATTGTTCATCGGTTTCCCAGCCTGGCAATTAGAAGGCGTGAGCTGGATATAAAACTCATATCTCTTCCATCGCCGCACTTTCGTCTCCGATGAGCTTCGATCAATAAGGGCCAGGGCAGCGTAATATGAGTTGATGGACAAGAAAGCTAAAAGTCTGCGGGACCTGAAGGAAAGCGGTTACGTCACCAGACCGGTGAAACAGGAAATTCGAGATAACGCTCTTGCGCGCATAAAAGACGGAGTTCCCCTCATAGAGGGCATAAGCGGCTATGACGATACTGTGCTTCCATCTTTGGAAGTGGCGCTAATTTCGGGGCACGACATTATTCTTCTAGGTGAAAGGGGGCAGGCCAAGACTAGGATTATCCGAGGTCTCACGTCGCTGTTGGATGAGTGGACCCCGATTGTGGCGGGTGCGGAATTGAATGATGATCCGCTCCAGCCGACATCGCGGTATGCCAAGGAAAAGATTGGCGAGATGGGGGACGAAACTCCTATCGAATGGATTCACAGGTCGCAGCGGTATTCGGAGAAACTTGCGACTCCAGACACTTCGATGTCCGACCTGATTGGCGAGGTTGATCCCATTAAGGTTGCCGAAGGACGCTACCTCTCTGATGAATACACCCTTCACTACGGGTTGGTGCCACGCACAAATCGTGGCATATTTGCCATAAATGAACTCCCCGATTTGGCCGAGAGAATTCAGGTAGGATTGCTCAATCTGCTCGAGGAGCGAGACGTCCAGATAAGGGGCTATAAAATTCGCCTTGAGCTAGACCTGATGTTCCTGGCAACCGCAAACCCCGAAGACTACACCAACAGAGGGCGGTTGATAACCCCGCTGAAGGATCGATTTGGAACTCAGCTGAGGACACATTATCCGAATAATTTGGAAATTGAAATGGCGATCATGAAGCAGGAAAGCTCTGCCCTGGCAGTTGGGGGCAAGGTGCACGTGCCGGAATTCATGTCGGAGTTGGTTGCCGATATTTCCCAGCAGGCCAGGAAGAATCCCTCGATAAATCAGCGCTCAGGCGTCTCAGTGCGGATGAGCGTGGCGAATTACGAGTCAATGATATCTTCTGCAACCAGAAGATCGCTGATCCTTGGCGAGGAAGAAGTCGTTCCACGGATTTCGGACCTTTGGGCGCTTGCGTCCTCGATGTCCGGCAAGATCGAGATTGACGCTTTTGAGCTGGATGCCGAAAAGGAGCTGATTCCAAGACTTTTGTCCAGCGCGGTGCTAAGGGCTTTTCGCCAACGATTCAGCGTAGACCAGCTCAGGGGCATCATAAGCTATTTCGATTCCCAGGAGATCGTAGAGCTTGGTCCATCTGTTACTTCCCCAGAGTACGTTTCATTCGTTGAAAAGGTGCCAGGGCTGTCCGAAGCTTTGAAAAAGCTAGATGACAGTTCGCCGGGAGCGGTTGCATCTTCGGTGGAGCTAATCCTTGAAGGGCTTCACCTGTCCAAGAAACTCAACAAGCGGGAGCAGTCTGGAAGAGTTGGTTATTTTAATAAGGGCTGAAATCGATGAGCTATGAACCATTTAACTTTATTTACGAACGATGGGATGGAACTCAGAGTCCCACCGACCTGAATGGCCAGGAGCTCTTTGATGAGATACGCGACTCTCTTTTGTACCATGGAGATGTTTCCGCTGCTCTCAAGAAGCTGCTAAGCGAAGGCTTCAAGGATCGTCAAGGCAACATGACGAGTGGCCTCAAAGACATGGTGGAACGGTTGGCTCGGCGCAGGCGGGAGATTCTGTCGCAGAATGATCCAACTGGAATATTGCAGGAGATCTCGGATGCGCTTGACGAGATTGTACGAACTGAGCAGGGCGCTATCGATTCCAAGATTAAGGATCTGGGTGACAACAGCAGCTCTGCTTCTCAACAGGCCCGAGACCGGTTGAACACCAAAGGGCTTGAATTGTCCACGATGGCAAATAACCCGGTTTCGCGTATTCAGTCTTTGAAGGACTATGAGTTTGAATCGCCCGAGGCGGCACAGGCGTTCCAGGATCTGATGGAGCGGGTGTCTCAGCAGTTGCTTGATAGTTTTTTCCATTCGATGAGACGCGGTCTTGAGTCGCAGGACGAAGAAGCCGTAAGTCAAATGCGCGAAATGCTTGCGGACCTGAACCGCCTGCTTTCCAATTTTCGCGAAGGCAAAAATACCGATGCCGAATTCAACGAATTCATGCAAAAGTGGGGCAGTAACTTCCCACCTGGAATCAATTCGGTTGAGGATTTAGCCCGCTTCCTAGCGGCACAGATGCAGGCAACGTCGGCCATGTTGAACTCTCTCTCACCTGAGCAAAGGCGGGAGCTGATGGAACTGTCGCAGGTTCTTATGGATGATCTTGACTTGGGTTGGCAGCTTAGCCAGCTGGGCGAGAATCTGGCACCCTTTATGGGTGCTGGAACCCCCAGATATGGCTTTTACGGTGATCAACCGATGAGTCTCGGTTCAGCCCCAGGAATCTTTTCTGAATTGGGTGAGTTGTCGGATCTCGAGTCGTTCCTTCGTCAGGTGTCCTCGCCCGCCGATTTGGCTGATGTGGATTTGGAACAGCTTGAAAATGCGTTAGGCAAGGGAGCTAGGGAGGCGCTTGAGCGTTTGGCAAAGGTTGCTGCTTCGCTGGAAGAAGCCGGGCTGGTCGTTAGTAGTGATTCGAGAATGGTGCTCACACCCAAGGGAATGAGGCGCATCGGCGAGTCTGCCCTTTCTGAACTCTTCTCAAGAGGAGAGGATGCGCGTTTGGGCGATCATGCCTTGACTAGGAGCGGGATTGGAAATGATCTGGAGTTCGACAGCAAGGTTTACGAGTTCGGCGATCCTTTCAATCTGAATATCAACAAGACCATTCGCAATGCTCTTCTTAGATCTGGATCCCAAATTCCGCTAAAGATCACGCCGGCTGATTTTGAGATCGAAAAGACGGAGAAGCAGTCGCTTGCCTCCACGGTTCTGCTGCTGGACCTCTCCTTATCCATGCCATTAAGAGACAATTTTCTCACAGCGAAAAAGGTTGCGCTTGCCCTGCATTCCCTAATAAGCACGAAATATCCAAAGGACTCGCTTGCCATTGTGGGATTTTCGGAGGTGGCCAGGCGGATAGAGCCTTATGCGCTGCCCGAGGTTTCTTGGGATTATGTTTATGGGACCAATATGGAGCACGCCCTGTTGATGGCACGCGAGATTCTTCGGTTCGAGGATGGGCATAAACAGATAATCATGATTACCGATGGAGAACCGACTGCACATATCTTACCTGATGGGGAAGTATTTTTTAGCTATCCTTCAAGCCCGGAAACTATCGCAGCTACTCTCAAGGAGGTTATGCGCTGTACCAGAGAGGATATAACGATCAATACTTTTGTTCTGGATGCCACATGGGAGCTGAAGAAGTTTATGGAGAAGTTCGCATCCATCAACAAAGGCAGAGTTTTCTACACCGATCCGGAGAACCTGGGAAAGTTTGTGCTAGTAGATTTTCTCGCACATAGAAGCAAGGTAGTCTGACCTGACCAATCCCGCCTGGAGTTAGAACCAAACTGCCGCCGTTGCCGTAGGCGCCAGCTGGGCATTCAGGCTACCCCTTATGCACTTATGTTTCCGGTCTGTTTCATGGAATTGCCTGGATTTACAATGATGTAACAATCCTGACATAGTCATGAAACACTGCCCTTATAGCGTGATTTTCGAGCAGTCATCTATAAGGAGGTTGCAGTTCATGCTAAATCCGTATCCCGCGTGGCTAAGTCCTGGGGACAATGCCTGGCAGCTCTTGGCGGCGAAGATCGGA
>JAJYFX010000085.1 GCA_021785315.1 Actinomycetes bacterium
GGTTTAGTCTTAGGAGAGGGTTCGGACGCATCTTTCGAGGTGAAACCGAGATCAACTTCATCGGCAATGCGAAGCGATGGTTTATTCTGTCTGGCGTTGTGATCATATTGGGGCTGAGTTCACTTGCGATCAGGGGTTTGAATTTCGGAATTGATTTCAAAGGCGGGGTTTCGTGGGAGGTGCCGTCTGCAACATTAACAGTCGGCCAGGCCCGTGCCGCAATTAATCCGCTAGGCCTGTCGTCGGCAACTATTGTTTCCCTGGGAGGCGGAACTGGCAGGACGGTAGAGGTTCAGGCCGACTTGAACAGTCTTACGCAATCCGCAAAAACAGCCAGGGAACAGGCAGTTTCCGCAGCGCTCGGGAAGGCCGCCCATATCAGCGCAAATCAGGTTTCCCTTACCGACGTTGGACCAACCTGGGGAGGGGAAATCACTACCAAGGCAATTAGAGCCTTGATCTTTTTCTTCCTAGCGATTGCCGTCTATATTTCACTTCGCTTTGAGCCCAAAATGGCTGTCGCGGCTCTGTTGGCGGTGGTCCATGACATTTTGGTCACGGTTGGCGTCTACTCTTTATCTGGATTTCAGGTCACACCTTCGACTGTCATCGCAATTCTGACAATTCTTGGATATTCGCTCTATGACACGATTGTGGTTTTTGACAGAATAAATGAGAACATTTCGAACGTAGTCAATGTTGGGCGCCGTACCTATTCAGGCGCTGTCAACGACTCGGTCAACCAGGTGCTGGCCAGGTCTATCAACACCTCGACCGTCGCAATCATTCCAATATTGTCGGTCTTGGTTGTTGGCGCCTACATCTTGGGTGCAACGACGCTGAAAGACTTTGGCCTGGCGCTTTTCATCGGCTTGACCACTGGAGCGTATTCTTCTATATTCATTGCCTCACCTATATTGGCCTGGCTGAAAGAGAGGGAGCCCCGCTATAAGGTCTTGCGGCAGAATATAGGCTCTGCTCAGGTTAAAGCCGCCAGGAATGCCAAGACGGGTAAGGCTGCCAGCAAGGTTGCCGCCGGGGTTCCGGTTGGAGACATTGGTACCAGCAATGAGGCGGGGGCAACAGACCGCGAGTCAAAGTCGCGGCTAGTCAGCGTGGAGTCGCTGCATGGGTCGAACCGGCCCTCGGCGAGGAACAAATCAAAAGGCCGGCGCAGATAGCACCAGCGGTTTCCAATTCCAGTGCCGTGCGACCGACTATTAGCCGTGGTAGTACAATTTATATATGGGTAATGTTGCGGTTTCCAGCCAGATAGAGAGCGATAGTTCTGCGCTGGAAAACCTGAAAGGCACTTACCTAACACGTCATCCCGGCCATTCAACTGAGTTGATCGATAAGGCTTGGTACGGCGCTATAGCCGCTCATATTGGCCAGGTCAGGGCGTCGGGTGAGCCTTATTTCATTCATCCCTTAGGCGTAGCGCGCATTGTGGCCTCGCTGGGCGTTGATGAGATAACGATAGCCGCAGCGCTTCTTCACGATTCGGTGGAAGACACCAATGTCAGGCTTGAAGAGGTCGCGGATCTCTACGATCCTGCCGTTGCGTTGATTGTCGATGGCGTTACGAAGCTGGACCGGCTCAGTTTTGAGTCTAAGGAGGCTCAGCAGGCCGCGTCGATGCGCAAGATGCTGCTCGCAATGGCCAAGGATCCCAGGGTACTTGTAATCAAGCTTGCAGACCGGCTTCACAATATGAAGACGATAGGTGCGCTGCCCGAGTGGAAGCAGCGTCGGACTGCGCAGGAGACGCTGGATATCTATGCCCCCTTGGCTCACCGTTTGGGTATTGAGGAGATTCGGTGGCAGCTCGAGGATCTGTCCTTCGCAACGCTGCATCCGCGTCGCTATGCCGAGATCGACCGTATGGTCTCCTCGCGCAATCCGGAACGCGAGCAATATCTTGAAACTGTGCTCAAGGCCGCCAAGGATCGACTCGATGAGGTCGGAATCACGGCAGAGGTTTCCGGAAGGCCAAAGCACCTCTGGTCAATCTACGAGAAGATGGTAGTCAAGGCCAAGGAGTTCGACGATATCTATGACATCATAGGTATGCGTGTAATCACGGAAACCGAGAAGGACTGCTGGGCTGCTTTGGGCGTAGTTCATTCGGTATGGTCGCCGGTTCCGGGGCGCTTCAAGGACTATATAAATTCTCCGAAGTTTAATCTCTATCAGTCGCTGCACACCACGGTTGTATCCCACGGCGGCAATCCACTTGAGATTCAGATCCGCACCCAGGATATGCATCGCAGGGCTGAGTTCGGAGTTGCCGCCCACTGGGGCTACAAAGAGGGGTCATCCAAGGATGAGATTGTCTGGTTGAACAGAATCGTAGACTGGCAAAAGGAGACGCCTGATCCGGCTGAATTCCTGGAATCGCTCAGGCTTGACTTGGAGATGGACGAAGTTTACGTCTTTTCGCCGAGAGGCAAGGTGATAAGGCTTCCTGCTGGCGCCACGCCAATTGACTTCGCATACTCTATTCACACCGAGGTTGGTCACCGGTGTATAGGAGCAAAGGTGAACCAAAGGCTAGTGCCCCTTGACTCCAAGCTCAAGAGTGGCGACACGGTTGAGATATTCACTTCCAAGGTTCAAAATGCCGGGCCCTCTCGAGACTGGCTCAAGCTTGTCGTTACTCCGCGCGCTAGAAACAAGATACGACAGTGGTTTTCTAGGGAGCGTAGAGAGGATGCTATTGAATCAGGCAAGGATGAGCTCACCAAGGCGATGCGCAAGGAAAATCTTCCTCTGCAAAAGCTTTCAACTTCCGAGCCGATAGCTCACATCTCAGAGGCGCTGGGCTATTCGGATCTAGAGTCTCTATACGCGGCCATTGGCCAAGGGCATGTCAGCGCGAAAGCTGTCGCTCAAAGGCTAGTCAGGGAACTTAGAGTCGGCGAGGGAGATGAGCAGCTACCTTCGACAGTCACCACTTCCAGGTCGTTTCACAGAAAGCGGAAGGGAGCTGGCGTATACGTCGAGGGACTTGATGACGTGATGATCAGACTCTCAAAATGCTGCTCTCCGGTGCCCGGCGATGAAATAACTGGGTTCGTCACTAGAGGAAGGGGCGTATCGGTACATAGGACTGACTGTACCAATGCTGTCGCACTTGCTTCTTCTGATGAGGATCGCCTCATCGAGGTGGAATGGGATAGAGACACTACCGGAATCTTCGCGGCAACTGTCGAAATCAAGGCATTGGACAGGTCGCATCTACTTGCAGATGTGACTCGCGTGCTCTCGGAACATCACCTCAATATTCTTTCCAGTTCCTCGCAGGCTGGCGCGGATAGAGTATCGCGTATGCGCTTTGAGTTCGAATTAGCTGATCCTAGCCATCTAGATTCGGTCTTGGCCTCTATAAAGCGGCTTGATTCTGTATTCGATGCCTACAGGGTGCTTCCTGCAAAGAGTAGGTAGTCGGGGAAATTGCCGCTTGCATGATTGCGGCAGAAATTATGCCTCTTCATCTGTTTGAAAGATGCTGGATTGGCTTTAGGCTCAATTCGGGATTGTGGCAGCACATTACATTAATCGTCAAGTTTGAACTGATAGGCTCTGGGAGTTTGTATGGAATCGAAGCCCGTTATTATTGAAACTTCGGGAATCGAAGCTAGGGGTCTTCGAAATCGGTATGTTGGTTCGCTTTCAAGCGGCGATCTTGGAGAGCAAGTTCGCGTATGCGGATGGGTGTCTCGGATCAGAGAGCACGGGGAACACCTTATTTTCGTCGACGTGCGAGACTACAGCGGGATTGTCCAGGTGGTCGCCCATTCGTCGGTCGACCTCAAACCCGAGTACGTGGTGCAGGTGGAAGGTCTGGTGTCGCGACGTCCTGCGGGAACTGTGAATTCAGATCTTGCCACGGGTGAAATTGAACTGACTGACACGATAATCAATGTCCTTTCATTGGCGGAGCCGCCTCCGTTTTCGATTCAGGACAGGGTTGAAGTCGATGAGGCAACGCGCTTGAAGTTTCGTTATCTCGATCTTCGCAGAGACAAGATGCAGCATCATCTGAGAATGCGTTCAAAGATTAACTCCGCCATACGTGCCTCAATGGAGCGGCAGGGGTTCACAGAGATCGAGACGCCGCTTCTGTGGACTCCCACGCCGGAGGGCGCCAGGGAGTTCATCGTTCCGTCACGGCTTCATCCAGGCACCACCTACGTTTTGCCGCAGTCTCCCCAGCTTGCGAAGCAGCTGCTGATGGTGGCAGGATTTGACCGCTACTACCAAATTGCCCGATGTCTTCGCGACGAGGACTTGCGAGCGGACCGCCAGTTTGAATTTACCCAACTTGACCTCGAAGCATCCTTTGTCACTCAAAGAGACATTATGGATTTCATTTCCGATGCGGTCATCTCGGCATCCAAGGCTGCGGGAGCTGCCGCCAGCAGTGAAATTGCGGAAATCGCTTGGAAGGAAGCGATGGATCGCTTCGGAAGCGACAAGCCGGATATGCGTTTTGGAAACGAGCTGGTGGACGTTACGGTTGTATTTTCAAACACTGCCGTCCGCGCCCTCAGCGCGCCCTGTCTAAAGGCGCTCGTAGTCCCCAATCCAGCTTCCTTGACCAGGTCGAAGTTAGATGGCCTGGTAGATAGGGCTAAAGGGCTTGGGGCAAAGGGACTCTTGTGGCTGAGAGCCGTCGCAGGAGCCGATGGACTTCACTTCGATTCGCCGGTATCGAAGTTCCTCACCACTGAAGAGTCAAAGGGCTTGATGGACGTTACGCATATATCGGAGGGCGATATAGTACTGATTGTTGGAGATGAATGGGCGAAGGCCTGCCAGGTGCTCGGTCAAATACGGCTTGATCTGGGCAGGAGTCAGGCGGATTCCGATGAGCTTAAGTATGTGTGGGTAGTCGACTTTCCGTTGTTTGAAGGCATTGATGAGCAAGGCAGGCTGATTTCCGCGCACCATCCTTTCACCATGCCGAATGAGGATGATTTTTCCAAGCTTGAAACCGATCCGCTGTCGGTGAGGTCGCAATCCTACGATCTGGTTCTCAATGGCTGGGAGCTTGGATCGGGCAGTATTCGAATTCACAGGGGCGATATCCAGTCAAAGGTGTTCGCTTCGCTTGGTATCAACGAAGAAGAGGCCCGCAACAGGTTTGGTTTTCTTTTGGAGGCATTCAAGTACGGGGCCCCGCCACATGGAGGATTCGCATTTGGCATTGACCGTTTGACTGCGCTGCTCGTGGGTGAGGACAACATCAGAGAGGTAATTGCTTTTCCCAAGACCCAGTCCGGAGCTGATGTCATGACTGGAGCACCAAAGGAGATCGACGCCAGAATTTGGGATCTCCTTGGGCTCTCGGTGAACGTTCCGAGGAAAGATTTGTCATAGCTGCAACTTAGGGTGCAAAGGGAGGGGCATGTCTTTCAAATCGAGCGGTTCGATATTTGAGGAACCTGCCAAAAAGGCTGAACAACCGTTGGCTGCAAGGTTGCGGCCAAAATCTCTGCTTGAGATTATTGGCCACGAAGAGTACCTGAGACCCGATGGACTTATTGGTTCAATGGTGGCTTCAAAGAGACTGTCTTCTTTATTACTCTCAGGGCCTCCGGGCGTTGGGAAGACCTCCATAGCGAGGGTCGTTGCCTCTCAAACGGGTTGTCGCTTTGTCCCTCTTGTCGCGACTTCGCTCGGTATAAAGGAGATTAAGGCAGCTTCTGTTGACGCAGAGCGGTCGTATCAGATTCAAGGGATCAGTACTGTGATGTTCATTGATGAGATTCACCGGCTGACCAAGATCCAGAGCGACGCCCTGCTTTTTCCAGTGGAGGAAGGAACATTTATCCTTTTTGGGGCGACCACGGAGAACCCATGGATGGAGGTGAGCCCCGCCCTTCTGTCCCGATTCCTTGTGGTTGAACTCCTACCAGCAGGTCGTACCGAGGTTTTTGAAGTCCTGGACCGGGCAATGAGCCTGACTGGCGCGGCTCTTGCGGGTGGCGCTGCTGATTTGATTTACAGTATGTGCGGCGGCGATTTACGAAGCGCTCTCAATACGTTCGAGGGTGCTTTTGCTGTGGCATCACGGCGAGGGCGTGAAGGAAAAATCGAGATAAGCGAGGAAGACGTACGGTCGATCAGAAAAACTATCTCGCATGGTCTTTCCGTCTCCGAACATTACGAGATGACATCTGCGCTTATAAAGTCCATGCGGGCGTCTGATGTGAATGCGGCACTTTACTGGTTGGCTCGCCTGCTTGTCAGTGGTGAGGATCCCCGGTTTGTTGCACGGCGGCTGCTGATCTTTGCTTCCGAGGATATCGGGTTGGCTGACTCCAACGCGCTGGCGGTTGCCCATGCGGCGATGGACGCAACGGAACGAATAGGCATGCCTGAGGTTCGAATCAACCTTGGGCATTGTGTGGCTTATCTGGCTTTTGCTCCAAAGTCAAAAGCCAGTTACGAGGCGATTACTATGGCGTTTCACGTTGCCGAACGTACTTTGGGCTGGTCGGTTCCAGAACACTTGCGGGGAGTGGTCAGTGAAGTCGAGGTTACCCGCGGGAAGAGCCGGGGGGCGCGGGAGACCCTTAGTGGTTTTCCCAAGGGATTAGCCGAGGTTGAATTTTTGAAAAAGGATAATTTAGACAACTCGACCGAATAGAGGAGGAGGTTTCGGGTGACTTTTGCGCAAATAGTTGATCTGGTGGTTACGGTTCTCTTGGTGGTGCTTCTGATTATAACTGGGTTGCTGATTTCCGAAGCCAGGTCTGCTGTTAGATCCTTGGAGCGGATATCCGGGGAGCTTCAGGAGGAGATGACAAAGCTGGTTCGGGAGGTTTCAGGCCTCGTCGGCGATGCGGAGAATGATGTCAACAAATTTGAGACGCTGCTGGATGCCGCGAGTGCCGTTACCAGTTCGATGGGGGGAGCCTCCAGGCTGGCCTACAATGCAGTAGCTACTCCGGTGGTCAAGGTACAGGCGCTTCGAGCCGGGGCAGCTAAGTTGATCACGGTTTTCAAGTCGCAGCCTGCCAAAAGTAAAGGTGGCAGGTAGTGGTCAAAAGGTTGCGGTGGTTCATATCGGGGACTGGTGTTGGAATTGGCGTTAGCGTCTGGGCTCACAAAAAAATTAAGGCGAAGGTTCAGCAATTTACCCCTTTGGCGGTCGCTAAGACTGCGGTCGATTCAGCCACCCAAGTAATGGAGAAGTTGAAAATAGCAGTCGGAGATGCACGGATCGAGGCAGCGGTAACCGAGTCAGCGCTTAGGGACGAGATGGGCTTGGATC
>JAJYFX010000086.1 GCA_021785315.1 Actinomycetes bacterium
AGCGCCGCACTCAATAGGATGCCGTGGCGGAAATGTCCAAGACAAAGGAAGAGATTTGAGTTGCCATACTGACCGACAATGGGAGCGTTATCGATTGATCCGGGCCTAAATCGCACCAGCTGCTCCTTGAAATCAGCCTCTCCTAGACCAGGCAGGAGCAGGGTAGCGTTTGTCAGCATTTCCGCGATTGGCCGGACTTTGGCTGTTGTATCGAAGCCGACTTCCTCCTGGGTCGCACCTATAACTATTTCGCCACTGGTGCGCGGCACCATATAAAGTGTCTTCCCGTATGTCTTGGAGCGCACTACGCGATTGAGGAGGGTATTCGATTGCGCCTGAACCCGTATTATTTGGCCCTTGACTGGCCGTATCGCTCCGGATATGGCAGTTGGAAGTCCGGTTATACTGCCCACCTGTGAGCCGGCCGCTAAGAGAACGATGTCATGCCTGGGCGTCGGATGGTCATCGAGGACAATCTCGTAGTTTTCACCTTTAAGCGCAAGTGAAGACACACTTTTGTGCACAATCTTGACTCCAAGCTGGTCGAGCGCAACTTGGAGTGAGTGCATCAACTGGCGGTTATCGAGTTGATTATCGGTGCTTATCATGGCGGCAAATGGAAACGGCCCGCCTAGCTCAGGCTCAAGTTCTTTCACCTGACGGTGGGTTAGACGGGTCACTTCGATTCCCAGCTCCCGTTGGAACTCCGCAAGCCGCTCAAGATCGCGCGCATCGTTTGGCTCGTAACCCAGAATCAACGTTCCGTCCATGCGAAGCCCGATCGAAACCCCTGAAACCGACTCAATTTGTCGGACGAAATCGGGCCAAAGGTCATTTGAATGTTGCATGAGTCTGAGTAGCGGTACCTCGCTAAAATTGACTTCAGACGCCGGTGCCAGCATTCCTGCTGCAGCGAGCGAGGCCCCAGTTGCAGGGCTTGGATCGTAGATGGTCACCTTGTGATTCGCCGCCGCCAACCTGAACGCCGCGCTCTGCCCGGCTATCCCGCCCCCAATTATTCCTATATCCACCTTCGCATCCCACCCTAGAAAAAGTCGAATTCAACCAAGCTGAGTTACACCGTACTTTGAAAAGGCGGCAAATGCCCAATTCCTATGATTTAGCGTATTTAGTTTGCCGGGGAGTGCTTGAATAATGAGTGGAGCTTAGTAGGAGTTTGGAGGTTGACAATGCGTTCAACTATGCAGGACGGTGCCCTTTCAATCACGTCGATTCTAAAATATGGGGCTGCAACGTTTCCTAATTCGTCGGTCACAACTTATCTCGGCGACGGTGGGATCACCTACTCTTATCAAGATACAGCTCTGCGCGTTGCATCATTAGCTAATGCTTTAGCTTCAATTGGAGTTAAGAACTTCGATCGTGTAGGAACCTTTGCATTCAACTCACAGCAGCATCTCGAGGCATACATGGCGGTGCCAGCCATGGGTGCGATAGTGCACACGCTGAACGTGAGACTTTTCCCTGACCAGCTTGCCTACGTGATCAACGACGCGGAAGACAAAATGGTGATTGTCGATTCAGCGGTTCTGCCTTTGTTAGCGCGCGTTCTTCCACAGACGCCAACGATCGAAGCGTTAATCGTGGTCGGCCCTTACGACCCTGCGATGCTCGCACCTTTTAAGATCGATGTCTACGATTACGAGGACCTAATCGCCGCTCACAGCTCCAGTTTCAATTGGCCGGCGATAGATGAATTTCAAGCGGCGTCGATGTGTTATACATCTGGTACCACTGGTAACCCAAAGGGAGTTGTCTACTCTCACAGGTCGACATGGCTGCATGCAATTTCTTCTTGTGCGGCAAATGCGCTGGGCCTGTGCGAAACCGACCGTGCGCTGATAGTGGTTCCCATGTTTCACGTCAATGCGTGGGGAGTACCTTACTCGGGCTGGCTGGCGGGCTGCGATCTAATTATGCCTTCGCGTTTCCTTCATCCGGAACATCTGGCGAAGATTATCGAACTATATCGTCCCACGCTCTCTTCCGGGGTTCCAACAATCTGGAATGAGCTCTTGTTGTACTCGCAGGACCATGAGGTGGACATGTCATCATTCAGGGGCATTACCGGCGGCGGATCGGCAGTCCCCAAGGCGCTCATGGATGGCTTCAGAGAGCGTTTCGGTCTCGAACTCTGGCAGGGCTGGGGGATGACCGAGACCTCTCCAATTTGCACCTTAGGCATACCACCGAGAAACGCCGCCGAAAGCGACCGAATGACCTATCTCCAGACCGCGGGGAGGCCTTTGGCTGGGGTAGAACTGCGTATCGTTGATGATTCCGGCAACGTTCTTCCCCGGGGAATCGAAAATCTGGGGGAAATAGAGGTGAGCGGCCCTTGGGTGGCAGGGAGCTACTACAAGGATGCTCACGCGGAGAATTTCGACGATGGCTGGCTGCGCACCGGAGATATGGGCACGATCGACGCGGAAGGATATTTGAGGATCGCCGATCGAACCAAAGACGTAATCAAGTCTGGCGGTGAATGGATTTCATCAGTCGATTTGGAGAACGTAATAATGGCATTCCCCGAGGTATACGAAGCTGCAGTGATCGGAGTGCCTGATGACAAGTGGGTCGAGCGGCCGATGGCCTGCATTGTCCCCAAACCGGGCGCGGAAGTTGATACGCATAAGCTGAACGAGTTCCTATCTCAAAGAGTCGCGAAATGGTGGCTGCCCGACAAGATGGCTATTGTGGCGGAAATTCCGAAGACGAGCGTCGGAAAATTTGACAAGAAAGTTCTGCGGAAAGCGTTCTCGGACGGGGAGCTCAATGTTGTTCCCTTGGACAAGTAATAGAGCCCACTGCGTCCACCTGCTGTGACCATGCGACCCAAATCGGCCAGGCGACCCAAATGAGGTTCAAGAAGATGCTGCAGAACTCGTGCCAAGGCAAGTTAGGCATGCGAAGAGGTTTGATAGCGTGTCGGTGAACGATTTCTCGTCGGAAGCCGAGGTGCTCCGAGGCGTGCTTGAGAGACTTGACGATATGGCAATGGATGCGCTGAGGGAGTTCATGTCGACCGAGAATCACGAGCACAAGGAAATTGAAAAACGGATCCATAGGGCTAGGCGAGCCATAATGAAGGCCATAGGCGAATTGGATGGGGCAAGTACTTTATAGGTTCGTTTTGGTATGGCTCGTTTTGGGCCTTTCCTCTCCTGGAGCTGCCAGTTCGCCTTAGACGTCGACGAGTTTAAGTGCTCAGCGGGCTGTGTTTGTTGGCCTGGTTAGTTGCGTGCGGCTCCAGATCTCGACAGGTAGAACTGGAATGTTCCTGGTCGGCAAGATCACCGGGGATTTTGTTTCGAAAGATAGATTGCGCCATGGTGCCTTTGGGCCCGTATATGCCGGCTTGCCTCGTTGGCGCATAAAAGCTGGTTCCGGCCATGGTCGGCGGTATTCTTGGCTCAGCGAGTTTTTGGGAGGCGAGTTACGTGGATGTGCAAGATGGTATCAAATCAGAGGTGATTCAGGCCTGTCGGGTCCTCAGTCGGCTAAAACTGGTTGAGGGGTTTGGGCATGTAAGCGTCCGTCTGGAAGATGACACTGTATTGATGACCCCGCGAAAGGGTCTTGGACTGGTAAAAGAAGAAGAGCTTGTCCATTTGAGCCCTTCGGGCGAGAATTTGAACTTCGGTAATCCTCCTCTGGAGGCGGCCATGCATCTTGCCGTATTCGCAGCTAGACGAGACGTCGTTGCTATTTGCCGGACTCATTCGCGTTACGTAAATGTAATGGGAATTTCGCGTCAGCCGATTGAAGTAGTTCATGGCTTTGGCGCTGAGCTGCGCAGTACTGTGCCTATACACAGCAGCCCCTATCTTGTTACCTCCGAGGATCAGGGAGTGGCCGTCGTGGAAGCCCTGAAAACGGCCCATGCAGTGGTGCTTCCTGGAAATGGTTCACTGGTGGTTGGAGAAAGTGTCGGGGATGCTTGCGTCAAGGCAGTGTTCCTGGAAGAATCGGCGGAGCTACAGTTTTTGGCGCGTCAACTCGGTCCGGTCCATGCGTGGACCCCTGAGGCAATAAAGGCGCGCCTTGAGAGCGACTTACCCAACGAACCAGTACGCGCCTGGGAGTTCTACCGAAATACCTACGGCCACGAATTCGATCAGTGAATTTTGTTTCTCGTTTTTTTTGAGCCTGCCTTTGGTTCATGATGCCTATGTTTCAGAGGATCCGGTTCTGAACTCGCAACGAATGTTCGGTAAGTCGCGACGAGAACTTCTTTCTGATACTGCGAAAGGCGCGGATCGGAGTAGATGGCGGTCTCGACTACCGGGTGGCTAGAATCGGGCGCGATTTCGGCGGATCCGTCTGACTGCCCGATGTGCGACAGCAGCGAACCAAGCGAGACATTGAGGGCATTGGAGATTGACCTGAGGATTCGCACGGATGGTTCATGGAGTCCACGTTCGATCTGCGACAGGTAGGGATTTGAAATGTTGGTGCGCTCAGCGAGTTCCCGCAAAGACAACTGAGCCAATTTGCGCTGGGATTTGATGAATTCGCCGAGAATCCTTCTTTGGTAATCCAGGTGATCTTCGGAATTGGCATTCACGTCTTAAGGTTAGATGGAATTTCAATCATTGGGTTGAAAACCCCGAAGGATTTAAAGATGTAACCCCGGGGGATTGGCCGCCCGGGGTTACTATCGAGTAGCTAGATCCCGATTTGGGGGGATGGGATCTAGTAAACCTACTAGCAGAGGGGGATCGCCAGTAAGTAATAAGTTCAGTATAGCAAAGGAACTCGCTATGCGCAACAAAATATGAATATTTATACACTTTTTTTAAATGGACAATTAAAGTCGAACTGTGGTGACCTGGTGACATTTGGCACATTGGCTCGAAAAGGACTGCTCGATAGTGCAAACTTATAAAGGTTGTAACATATGTCACACTATTTTTACTGGGTCGAGATACTCTCGATTATGTCGTGCGCAGATTTCCGGTTATCACTAGCCCGGCAAATATGCTAGAAAAAATAGCATGTTTACAGCCCTTGTAATAGATGAGAAAGATGGCAAGGTAACGCCATCAATTCAAACCGTCGCGGAGGACCAACTTCCAGCAGGCGAAGTCACGCTCGAGGCACGATATTCCACTTTGAACTACAAAGATGGCATGGTGCTGAGTGGGATAGGCAAGTTGGTGCGCTCTTATCCCCACGTGCCAGGTGTTGATGTGGCCGGAATAGTCAGAGATTCCTCGGACTCGAGATTTTCACCGGGCGACGAGGTGCTAGTGGGTGGCTATCGCTTTGGGGAAATTCGTTGGGGTGGCTATGCGCAGCTTGTCAGAGTTCCAGCCGACTGGATCGTCCCACTGCCCACAGGGCTGAGTCTTTTTCAGGCGATGGCGTTTGGGACCGCAGGTTTTTCTGCGATGATGGCAGTGGATGCCCTTGAGCGTCATGGGATGGAGCCCTCGCAGAAAGAGGTACTAGTGACGGGAGCGGTGGGGGGAGTTGGCTCGATCGCAGTTGCGCTCTTAGCGGCACTCGGCTACAACGTAGCCGCATCGACCGGACGTCCCGAGGAAGGTCAATACCTGAGACATCTTGGGGCTAATACCATTATTGAGCGCTCGGAGCTGGAGACCGTCGCCAGCAAGCCGCTTGAACGGGAGCGCTGGGGGGGATGCATCGATAATGTTGGAGGTTCAACACTCGGCCATGTTTTGAGCCAGCTCGGCACTGGAGCATCGATTGCATCCGTTGGACTTGCCGGAGGGTCAACATTTACCGGAAACGTTATGCCGTTCCTCCTTCGCGGCGTGAATATCCTCGGCATTGACTCCGTTTCGCTCGAGATCAACAAAAGAGCAAAGGTCTGGCAACGTCTTGCCGATGTGTTTCCGTTAGGGCTGCTGGAATCTATGACCAGTGAGGTCAAGCTTCAAGATCTTGAGAAATTAGGGAAGGAGATTCTCGAGGGCAGGGTGAAAGGTCGGTTAGTAGTCAATGTTCGCGGATAGCGGGAATATACCTCTACGGGTATCTGTTATTATCTAAATAACCCTCTTAGAAGGAGATATCGTGGCAGTAGAGGCGAATACCAAAGAAACGTTTGAATCCGAGGTTCTGAGTTCTGAGATTCCCGTAGTCGTGGACTTTTGGGCACCATGGTGCGGTCCATGCCGCATGGTTGCGCCGGAGTTGGATGCGTTGGCAGCTGAGCGGGCTGGAGAGATCAAGCTGGTCAAGGTGAATGTTGACATAAATCAACAGGTTGCGAGCCAGTATCAGGTGTTTTCAATTCCTACAATTGGCCTGTTTAGATCTGGTGAGATGGTCGCCTCATCGATTGGAGCCAAACCGAAAAGGCTGATTGAGGCAGAGTTAGGCATTTCAAAGTAGTTATAACTGCTCGTCTATAGACAGCTGGAAGTGGCCGACCTTACCGACCTGGCCTAATGCCCGAAGCGTGTAGCTTTCGGGCATGGTCCCCACAAAGGTCAATCGAGGCCGTCTTTTTTGGATAATTTGCCAGCAACATTCGCAGGTTGGTACCCGATTTTGAGAATAGTTCGACCAGAGCGGATAGGCTATTTCCGTTGTAACGTATCTGCTTTGGCAGATCTCGTACGTCCGGCTTGTGGGTAATGCTTACCGCCACCTGTCATGGCAGACCACAGCAACATTCTGTTTGTTGCCTGACCCATGGTGTTTGAATGAGTCGCCGCTCGCGGACTAAGGTAGCTTTGGGCTAATTTATAGCGCTGATTTTTATTCTCGGGTTTCTTGGGGTGCGTTGATTTGAGTGGTGAAGATGGATCTTCTGAAGCAGATTTGGAGTCTTCGGATGGCGGCGACCAAGACATTGCGTCTTCTTCCAACTCCCCCGAAGGGATGGCTAAGGATATAATTTCGGCGGTTGCAGCATCAGCGAGCACTTCGTTTGCTGTATTTCTCACGGGTGCGCTGGCTGTTCAGATGAGGACGACCTTGCATTTTGGGCCGGATGCGTTGGGGACGTCCATCTCTATCTATTACATTGGAGCCGCAGCTGGATCGGTTCCCTTCGGGCGTCTCGCCGAGGCAGTGGGGGGGATCAGAATCATGAAGCCCACTGCGGTTGTAGCTGGAGGGTTGCTTGGCTTGATTGCGCTGTCTGTGCATTCATGGCTGAGCCTAAGTATTGTACTTTTCTTTGCCGGAGTCGTAAGTTCCGCTATGCAGCCGGCAACCAATCTGTTTCTTGCGCGCCGAATCCCGAGAAACCGCCAAGG
>JAJYFX010000087.1 GCA_021785315.1 Actinomycetes bacterium
GGTTTCTGTAAAACAACGATGCGAGGCAATTGCAAGCAGAAACCGCCTTCCAATCGAAGATTCAAACATTCCGCCCGCATAACAGGGGATATCGAGTTCCGCCAGCATCTCCAAAGTCCTGTGCAGGGAGAACAGGGAGCCGAATCGAAACGGCTTCACAACAAATCCCAGGCCATCCCCGAAGTATTGCAGGTCATTTACGACTGCCGGGGAGGAAGTTGTTTCATCAAGGAAGATCCGCGAGTTGAAAGAGCGCGAAAGATCAACGTATCCAATCAGCCCTAGATCGCTGGTGGGCTCCTCGACGAAAGACAATCCCTTATTTTCGAGGTCTGTAATCAAGCCCAAATCATCGCGGGAAAGAGACCCATTAAAGTCCAATACAACCTCCAATGGGCTGAAATCGAAGGCCCTTTCGATAAACTCAAATGCCCGATTTTTGTTTACTTTGAGTTTGATTCTTCGAACACCTTGCTGAACGGCACGCGCAATTTCACTTAGGGCGTTATCATAACCACCTAATGTGCCGATGGAGACACCAAAGCCCAACCTGCGGCTCGACAGGTAGGAATCGGATTCAAACAACTCTGCAAGATAATCGGTTATGCCTATCCCCGCCCCCTTGGCTAAAAGGTCCAAAATGGCGCACTCCAGCGCGAACCGGGAAGCCCCGTTTCCGACCAGCCAGTCGAAGCTGTGAAACCCCACCTTACGCTGGTCGACCACCTGGGGAAGGAGAAGGCTGCGCAACAAATAATCACTACCACGCGACCAGTCAGACGAGTAATTAGGCAGATCGAGCACAGGAACCTCGCCGAACCCAACAAGCCCGTCGAATCCGAGCTCGACAATCGAAACCCTCCTGCCCGAATGATCCTGACGAGCACCATGCACGTTGCTAATCAGGTGAGCGTCGCATCCGTGAAGCACAGCATGATCGATACGTATAGTCCGCTCCATATTTGTGGCCTTTCCCAGACACGCAACACCTCCGAGGTACCGCCCGGCTTCTTCCATCCCTCATGAAACTGAAAATCACCATACCAATGTTCGAATTCGCAGTTAGTGGAATCGTTGAATTGAGAACTTCGATCTCGCACTCAGAGCCGAGAGCGACGACAAAATGAAACAACGATCATCTCACAATTATGCGCCGGCCACCCTCTTTTGAGAATTCACAAAGAGTTTTCTTAGTAGCCATGCAGAAGTTACCAACTGTTAACACGTTGAAGTTATCGTCAAGGTGTACTAACAAATCGATTGATTCCAATCCATTCCTTTAAAAGAGCGTTAGGAAGCGAGAACTAATGATCGAGCAGAAAGAGGAAGCAAAGGGGCTTATGTTCGAGAACCTCGACTCAGACACATTACTTTCAAAAAACGAAAGCTGCACCTCCGCCGACACCATAATCTCCACGAATAACCTCACGCTCGGTTTTGGACAGAAGACGGTCCTTTCAAACATAAACCTTTCAGTTCAAAAAGGAACGATAACAGCCTTGATCGGTCCGTCCGGTTCAGGGAAAACCACCTTTTTGAGAAGCCTGAACAGAATGAATGACGACATAAAAGGTTACCGCCAGTCCGGCGACGTGCTCTTCAATTCGGAAAGTATCTGGTCTTCCGACATAGACCTTCTGGCACTCAGGCGAAAAGTCGGCATGCTCTTCCAGCGTGCCAATCCGTTTCCCATGTCAATAGAGCAAAACGTAGTCGCAGGCGTGAAGGCACACCGCATTGCAAAGAAATCGCAACTAAAGCAAATTGCCCGAATGCGACTTGAGGAAGTTGGCCTGTGGCATGCGGTCGAAGGCCGACTGCATGACTCGCCATTTCGACTTTCAGGCGGACAGCAGCAACTGCTCTGTTTAGCCCGAGCCCTAGCAATAGGGCCAGATGTGCTGTTGCTCGACGAACCAACGTCAGCGCTGGATCCGACGTCTATCCAAGCTGTCGAACAACTGATTATGAATCTTTCGCCTGCCATCACATTCATAGTGGTCACCCACAATCTGGCCCAGGCAAGAAGAATCTCCCACAACACTGCCTTTTTCTTTCAAGGGCAGCTCAAAGAACACGGCCCTACGAGGAAAATCTTCGAGGACGCTTCCCAGTCCGAGACGCAGCAGTACGTCTCCGGGCGCATGGGATAACACCTTCAATAAACACCTGTACAACCTAAACCCAAGGAGGATCGGCCAGATGCCGAGTACTAAAAGACATGCGGCCCTTGCCGCCCTGGCAGGAGTCGTCGGACTAACGCTTGCTGCCTGCGGCAGCGCTAATGCATCATCAAACACATCTTCGAATTCAGCTACAGCTTCCTCATCCGCGTCGGTCTCAGGAACGCCAACATTCGCCAGCTTGGAAACTCCCCCCACTGCGAACGTCTCGCTGTCCGAAGCAGGCAGCACTTTGCTCCAGCCACTCTTCAATATTTGGGCTCCAGCATACGAAAAGCAGAATCCAAACATTAAGATCACGCCATCCGGAGGAGGATCTGGCGCAGGAATCAGCGGAGCTGCAGGAGGAACCGTTGACATAGGCGCCTCTGACGCCTACCTCTCTCCAAGCCAGGTTGCCAAGACCCCGGGCTTGTTAAACATCCCCCTCGCAATATCAGCGCAGATGATCAACTACAACATTCCGGGGTTAACTGGCAACCTCAAGCTAAACGGACAGATCTTGTCCCAGATTTACCAGGGGAAGATCACTAACTGGAACAATAGTGCAATCGCC
The DNA here is from genome assembly GCA_021785315.1 of Actinomycetes bacterium. Next base: position 2,740 of record JAJYFX010000087.1, read on the forward strand.
TCTATCAATCCTGGCGTAACGCTTCCCAACCTGAAGATCGTTCCCCTACATCGTTCCGACGGATCAGGCGACACCTTCATATTTACGCAGTACCTGAGCAAAGCTGATCCAAACGGCTGGGGCAGCGCAAACGGCCCGCAGTTCGGAACTACAGTAGCATTCCCCTCAGTACCTAGCGCCCTAGGCGAAAACGGTAATGGCGGAATGGTTTCCGCCTGTCAGTCAACGGTTGGCTGTGTCGCGTACATTGGAATCTCCTTCAAGTCTCAGACTGACGCGGCGAAACTGGGAGAAGCTGCTCTGGGCAATGCGGTAGGAAACTATCTGCTGCCAAATCCCCAAACCATTGGCGCCGAGGCGGCCAGCCTTGTTTCCAAGACTCCGGCCTCCGAGGCCCTCTCTCTGGTTTACGGGCCTGACCCAAATGGTTACCCAATCATCAACTACGAATACGCGATTGTGAATTCGAACCAGTCGTCTTCCAAGACGGCCCAAGCTATCCGCGCCCTTTGTGCATGGGCTATCGACCCGCAATACGGAAACACCTCAAGCTACATCAACCAGGTCAACTTTCAACCGCTGCCATCTTCAGTTGCGACATTGTCGCTGGCTCAGATTGCGAAAATCAAATAGCTGCATCGCCGAGGCACGGAAGTAATTTCGTGCCTCGGCATTCGGACCCGCCAAATGCTTCAGCAATAAACAGGAAATCGGATGAACCAATCGATTGCTATTGACCACAACCCTTCTCCAAGGCCCGCATGGAGATTGATTAATATAAAAAGCATTTCTGGAGTTGCGGCGCTAATACCAATCGCAGCCCTAATTTTCACCACTGTCATCCTCTTCATAGAAGCCCTGCCTGCAATCAAATACAACGGTTTTGGCTTTCTCATCCATACGGGGTGGCGGCCGGGCAACTTCTATGTTAATCCTGTCACTACTAATGGCATCGCTCACCCGATTGGGGCAAGCTATGGAGCGCTTCCGCTCATAGTTGGAACTATCGAATCCTCGGTGCTCGCGCTTATTATCGCGATACCCGTTTCAATTGGCGCGGCGTTTGTCATAGTTGAGAAGCTCCCAAACCAGCTTTCTCAAACCATTGGACTATTTCTTGAAATTCTCGCCGGAATCCCTAGCGTGATCTTCGGCCTATGGGGAACCCTCGTGCTAGGACCATATCTTGCGCGGGACATCTTCCCCTTTATATCCCATATCGCTCCAAACGTGATTGGATTCAGGTTTTTAAAAGGCAACACCGGACATGGTGAAGGGCTGCTTACCTCCGGAATCGTTCTTGCGATCATGATTATTCCCATTATTGCATCGACTTCGCGTGACCTGCTAAGACAGGTTCCCCGCTTCACTCGGGAAGGCGGAAAGGCTTTGGGATTCACAGACTGGGAAACAAACAGATGGATTTCCCTGCCATGGATCAGGACCGGCCTTATAGGCGCTTCCGTACTGGGTCTTGGGCGAGCCCTTGGTGAAACTATGGCCGTAGCGATGACATCCGGGGCAGTTCTCGGGGCTAATCCATCAAATGCTTTCCTGCCGATGACTACTATCGCCGCGACGATAGTGTCGCAGCTTGACTCAGCCCTGACCGATGCCACGGGACTAGCGACAAGGACCCTGGCCGAGAGTGCGCTGCTGCTAGCAGTTATGGCTCTCGTAACGAATCTTGCAGCAAGAATGCTTGTGCGCAAGGTTTCGTCGACTGCCCTGCCAGTGGGACGGGGAATCTAGTGGCAAATCTAGTGATCGATCCCCTAGCCTTGGGCTGCATTGCCAATACATCAAAAAGAAGGAAAGTAAAGAACCTTTTCCTTTGGACACTTGCATCTTTGTCCCTATTAGCCATAGTCGGACCTGCCGTTTGGATAATAGGCCAACTTTTTGCCAAGGTTGCGCACGGCTGGAGATGGAGCGTGCTCACTCAAGTAGGATCCGGTCTTGGGGGAGGACTTAAAAATGAAATCTTTGGTTCGCTTCTGATCGTGATCGTAGTTACCGCGATTGCCGGTCTAATCGGCATCCTTTCGGGGATGTATCTCGCCGAATATGCCAACGGTCCGCTGGGAGGTGCGCTCAGAACGGCATCCGAAGTTCTTGCCGGAATACCCTCAATCGTTCTTGGCTATGTGGGCTATGTTGCACTTGTGGTGCATTTCCACTGGGGCTATTCGCTTGGAGCAGGCGTTCTGGTCCTGACTGTCATGGTTGTCCCATATATAACCAAGACGACAGAAGTGTCGCTCAAGCAAGTTCCAACCTCGTATAAGGAAGGCGCCGCAGCTCTGGGAATCAAGAATTCGTTAATTTTGCGCAGAATTGTATTAAAGACTGCTCTACCAGGCATATCGACTGGAATGATAATCGCAACCGCAATAGCTGTTGGCGAGACAGCGCCGCTTCTATACACTGCCGGTTACTCGCAGTCATTACCATCCCTGAGCTTGACGCATCACCCTGTTGGATACCTGACATACGCGGTGTGGACCTTCTATAATCAGCCATCAGCCGTAGCAAAGCAGCTCTCGTTCGACGCCGCAGGCATTCTCGTCTTCGCTGTAGTAATGCTGATCATAGCTTCGAGAGTGGTCGTGGCCATGACCCAGAAACACAGCGAATTCCAATAATCCCTGAATTTGTCCTGTTTTTGTGCGGCGGCGCTCCATCATGATCCAGGCTTCGAATGTGCTGCCTGCACCAGGAATCCCGAAGGCCCGAATTGGCATGCGAACCACCTTCAGATTGCCTTGATTACCTGGCAAATAACCCCGGCCGTAAGCTCTGGCTCTGGCTGGCTAGGCCGGGAGGGCCAGACTCTCCTGTTGCGAACCCCCATGCGAAGATGGAGCTCTCCATTCCCCGTGAGAACTTGACCCTTGGCAGGCACGGAAATCCGGAAGGCATTACACAGGCCCTCAAGGCATCCCAAAACACACTTGCTGGGCGTGGCTTAGGTGTTAGTTTTGACTTTAGCCGGTGGTACCCGGGGCGGGACTCGAACCCGCACGCCTTGGGGGCAGAGGATTTTGAGTCCTCCGTGTCTACCATTCCACCACCCGGGCAATAAGCGAAAGCTACTAGTCAAAGTACTGGCAATCAACCAAATCAATCTAGCTTCGCCGTCGTAGAATTCCATCATTTTCGGACAGCAAGAAATGCAATTAAAAATAAGTGAGCTAAATTATGTAACCATTTCGTGCTCGTCGAAGTCTAAGTAAGAAAATTGCGGCATTGTGCTTCGATTCCAAGCGGAGGGTGGAACAACATTGCGAAAAACCCAAGCTGGTCTTACGTCTGCCGTCTTCAAATGCATGACCTGTAAAAAGAATCTTACAATCGGCGATCGTGGAGCACAAAGGTGATTTCTTTCACTTTCCCTGGACAAGGTTCCCAGCGGCCGAACATGGGTGCTCCATGGGTCGATCACCCTTCATGGGAGTTAGTCACCGACGCCAGCGAAGCTACCGGCAGAGACATTGGCGACCTCCTTCTCAATGCGGATGCCGACGCTCTGTCGATAACCCGAAATACGCAACTGGTCACCTTTACGATGTCCATGGTAATCCTGGATGCGATTGAACGCCTAGGCGTATCCCCGGCAATGTGTGCCGGACATTCGTTGGGCGAATACGGAGCGCTGATAGCATCAGGAGCAATTTCCTTTGAAGCCGGGGCAAAGCTGGTCTCGGAGCGCTCTGAGGCGATGCAGAGCGCAGCGCACGAATTTCACGGCGCAATGGCCGCCCTGCTCGGAATCTCCGACGCTGATGCGGAAGCGACCTGCCATGAGGCTGGAGACCACGTATGGGTAGCAAACTATAACGCTCCGGGCCAGGTCGTAATTGCCGGTTTGTCGGATGCGGTGGCCAAAGCAAGTGAAATCGCCAGATCCAAAGGCGCCAGGAAAGTCATGAACATTCCGGTGAAAGGCGCCTTTCACACACCGTACATGAATTCCGCCAGGCAGAGGCTTCGCAAGGCACTGTCTGATACCAGGTTCTATGACCTTGAGGTACCGGTAGTGGCGAACGTCGACGCCATGCCACATGAAAGAGCGTCAGAGTGGCCCCTGCTCCTTGCTACCCAACTCACATCACCGGTCAAATGGACACAATCTCTCGCCAAGCTTGCCGAGATGGGCGCCAGAACGCTCGTAGAGGTAGGAACCGGGGGTGTCCTTACTGGCCTGGCAAAACGCACCGTACCCGAACTAGACGCAATCTCGGTAGCAACCCCAGATGATCTTGACAAGCTGGTGCTCCTAATATCTTCCCAAAGCTCGTTCACACCACAAATTGAACAACATCAAGGAGAGCACCTTTACATATCCGAGAGAATGGTAGTTGCTTCGCAGGCGGGCATTTTCGAGCCTTCCGAAGCTCTCACCGGATTTCTTGGATCTTCGAACGAACATGTTTCCCTGGCGAGGATTAGCGTAGGTCAGCCGTTAGGTACGATTTCGGGCTTAGAAGTCCGGTCTCCATTCACGGG
>JAJYFX010000088.1:0-789 GCA_021785315.1 Actinomycetes bacterium
CGCAACCGACGATCACCGTGCGCGCCTGAAGGCGTTGTTGGACAAACGCAAGCCTTAGCCCCGCAGGTCTTTGTTCTCGAAGTAGCAACGCAGCCTGCCTGCTGATTTGGCCAACCCTAGGAGATATCGATTTCGCTCTCAGGTATTGTGATTTTGAAAGACATGCCTATGGTGGCATGCACCGATAAGCCAGCCGCTATCGCCAGCGGGAATGACCTCTTAGACCGAGATCACGAGGTCTTCTTCCAAGAATTTGGTGAGATAGATTTCAGATTTCTTTCGATGCTGTGCGGTCAAGATCAATAGAAGATCACGGTCACGCCGGGTTAGACACTCAAGAATCATCTGGTGTTCGCGGATGATTTCTTCGCGGGTGCTTTCGCTGACAAGGTATACGGCTCGATAAGGTTCAGTTAGACGCCAAAGGCGTCCGACTTCTTCCTCAAACAGGCTCATCTGCGCCAAGGCAAAGATGGCGAAATGAAATTCGCGATTAAGCCGGACGAGATTATTGACGCTATCTTTTGATTCAACCAAGGCTTCTTGCAGATTGTTTAGCCGCTCTAGTTGGTCTAAATCCGGCCACTGGACGCTTTGCAGCACCTCAGTTTCTAAGAGCTCCCGCATACGGTAGGCCTGTTGAAGCAGCGCGGAGCTAAGTCTGGTAACTATGTAGCCGCGATTGCGTTGGTAGGTTACCAGTCCTTCGGCTTCGAGCCCCTGAAGCGCTTCACGGATTGGACTTCGGCTTACATTGAGCATTTCGGCGATTTCCGCTTGGCGGATTCG
>JAJYFX010000088.1:799-7168 GCA_021785315.1 Actinomycetes bacterium
ATGCTCGGCGTAGTATCAGGTCTCTCATTTGGTCGATCATCACGTTATCTGACATAGGTTCCTCGCAATGCAGACCCTTCGGTTCGATTAGTTTTCGAGATGCTTGTATACCTGTAAAGCCATTGTGCGATTCGATGCCAACTGGATCAAATCTGACTTGCTTACAACATAAAACTAAGGCCTTCTAAAAGATATCCAGAAACAGTCCGGTCTCACTATTCGAATTTCGGCCAACCTACTTTACGCTACTCCCCGAGTGTATCCAGATAGCAAAAAGTGCATGCATTTATGTAGACAATCTTATCCACTGGAATATGAAAATCTGAGTTTTTCATGCTTCACAAACATCTTTCGAAGAAACCGCAGCAAGAATGGTCAACTTGTTGGTCATGGCGTCTCGGTTACAGCTTTATCGCTCCAGGTATCATTCTTGGCGCGCCCTTTTCACCGCTGGCATTGCATTCAAAATCTTCGCAGATTAATATTCGATGACCTCTTCGCGCCTCCGAGCTGCAATCAGTCAAGCATGAATTCATTTACCTCTTCTAGTGTTCCCGCCGTAATTTCCTCATGGGTTTGGACAAGCTTGGAGGGCCACCAGTTGTACTTTCCCAGTAATACTACAATCGAGGGCACCAGGAGCGTTCTAACCAAAAATGTGTCCATCAGTATCCCCAGCGCTAGGCCAAATCCGATTTCCTGTACTTGGGCGCTTCCTCCAGAGGAGAAGCCGAGAACTGCGAATGTGCCCGCCAAGACCAATCCCGCAGAAGTGACGGTCGACCCGGTAGCGTTTAGAGCGACTGTGACCGCGTCCTTGAGAGTAAGGTGATGAGCTTCTTCGCGTATGCGGGTCATGACCAGGATGTTGTAGTCCTCGCCCAGCGCGAGCAGGAATAGGAACAGCAAGAATGGAAGTATAAATGACAGGCCCTTATGGCCGAGGATGTGTACGAACACCAAAACGTCTAGACCGAGCGCGGCCAGGTAGGAAAGAACGACCGATACAACAAGGTAAAGCGGAGCAATCGAAGATCTGAGAACTATTGCCAGCAGGACGCCGATGATTATCACTACGATTGGCACAATTCGGAGAAGGTCTGAATTCGATGCGGCTGAAATATCGTAGCTTGCCGGCGCTTCGCCTGCTACACCGTTTGCTGCTGCACCATAGCGTTGTCCGATTGCTGCGACCTGGGTTCGTATCGCTGGCACTGAATTCAACGCGGAAGTCGAAGACGCATCACCTGACGTAAGCGTGGTCTCGAAAAGGACCGTCTTGCCATCAGCGGAAATATATTGATACTCCGCTCTGTACGAATTGTAAATGACCGCACTTACAGAGCTGGCTGTTCCTGAAGCGGCGGCAGGCTGTACCGCCGGAAGCAGCCTCGGATTGCCAAGCTGTTCGTGGAGCGCACTGAGCTGGTTTGGCGTTAGCTGCGTTCCCGACGTATTGAAGGGACCAGATACGGTCTTGAACTGGGGTGACTGCTTGAGAGCATTTTCTATGTCGTTCAGTTCGGTCAGATTTGACCATACCGGTTTATCGAAGGTGTATATGACCTGGGTCGGATTGAAACTCGACGATGGAAAGTGCGCCTTCAGGATCTGATTTCCGTAGTAGCTGTCGGTCCCTTTGGGCGACGATGTTGGGTTTGAAAATCCCGAAGGGTGGTTTCCTATGGACATAGCTGCCAACGAACCGAAAAATATCAGTCCGACAAAGAGCGTGATCACAGGCCGCTTTACAATCGTGTTTGCGATCCTGCCCCATGCTCCAACTTTGTAAGTACCGGCCTTTATATTGCTTGGCCAAAATACGGCCTTGCCCAAAATTGCCAGTAACGCAGGAAGAAGGGTCAGGCCTGCCAGTAGCATGAGTGAGATACCGATTGCAAGTGGATATCCAAGGCCCCTGTAAAGGCCAAATTGAGCTGAAGCCAGCGAAAGCAAAGCAGCTATGACGGTCGCAGCAGAAAATGTAATTGACTCTCCCACCTTCGACAGCGCCCTAGACACGGCGTCTTTCGGGGCACTCCCTTTTTTCAGCTCTTCCCTAACTCGAAATACGAGAAATAGACCGTAGTCAGTGCCTGCGCCAAGAACTAGAACGATCAACAGCAGCTGGGTGATGAACGAAACCTGAAAGCCTAAGTGCGAAGCTTCGGCTACCAGGGGTCCGGCAACAATTGCAACCAATAGCGCGGGTAGCAGCGTGATTATTGGAGCGAGAACTGCACGAAAAACAAGAGCTAATATAACGAAAATTATAAGAACAGAGAAGTTTTGCGTATTGCTCGATTGGGTGCCATTCTTTGATGCCGAATCCACTGCAGTAGGCGTTTGACCGGCTAAATGGACCGAAAATCCGGATGGCGTCGAGAGAGAGGTCATCGCTGAACGGATATTTGAGACCAACGTGGTGATTTTAGCGTCATCGAATGCGCTGGTACTTGAGATGATCTCTGCCTGGACAGCTTCGTTGTCGGATGAAATTCCCGATATCTTAACGTTGAGAACGGTTGGCACTTTTGCGATCTTGGAGTTGATTGCCGAAAAAGCTTTTAGATCGGTTTGGCTCAGCGGACCGGAGGATTGCGCCCCAACTATGACGATCAGCGAGTAATTGTAGTTTTGCAGCGGTTTGGCGAGTTTGGCCGAGGTAACGCTTGGGGAATTCGTTGGGAGAAACGCTTGATTGTCGCTCTTTACCACGCTGGATATGGAAGGAAGGAATTTGATGGCGGCAAACGATCCGACTATCCAAACAAGGACAATAAGCCATCGGAAATGTACGGAGTAGTGTCCCACTTTTGCAAAAAACTTGTTCACGATCGTTGACCTCGGTGATAGAAAACTCTAAGGGATTGTCGGGTTAGTAGTTAATATGCCTAGAAACTATGAAGGTCTCTTGTAGGTATTAGTTTGGTTGAGTACGCAGTGATGGCCCATCCAGTTCATTTTCGGTTTCAATTGCGTTGAGAAGAGTTTGCAGGTCACGCAGAAACGCCGCTGACCGCCTGGATCCTAGTGCTGCAAGCCCCTTTTCGAGAGTTTGAACTTTAGAAGTGAAAATTTCATTTATGGTTGGTTCGATTTTTGGGGAAATGGAAACGATTGTTCGTCTGTGGTCAGTGGGATCTTCCTCTCTTGTAACCAGCCCAGCAGCGGCCATCTGTGTGACTGAGAGGCTCGCGGTTGTGAGTGTTACCCCAAGGTGTGTCGCTAGTTCACTCACCGACATTGGGCCGGATGCCGCCAAGTGGAAAAGTGCCATTATGTGTCTGGGCGCCGGAGGCTCGATACGGGGCAGCAAATTTCTGGCATTAGTTGGCCGCAGGTTACGGAAAACTGTAAAAAGGCTCAACAGAACCTTTTCGGCGAGTTCCGTATTTTCCAGGTTGCCCATCTTTTCCCCGTCTGGCATATCCTCAGCTTACCCAATCAATATTCATTTTATTTCGAAGACTATTTTATAACTAAAACTGACAGAGATCCAACATATTTTTGCAAATGCCGCAGTTCTAAATGAGACTGGGGAATGAATCATATTTTGGCTTCGAACTTGATTCTTGGAATATCGGGTGTCGTGCCTGTATTCCGGCAATCTGACGCCCACCTTTTAGAGGGCGTCGAGCGTTTCGACGACAAGGTTTGGTGCGAATTGGCGCTAGCTCTTCGGGTTTTGGCTTCAAGTGCGAATCGGCTCGAATTCGCCCGATTGTCTCGACGCGTGGTCTGGTTCGATGCCAAACCCAGAGTCGGCCGGAGTCACCCGATAAGAGCGATTTCCCCCGGCCACTGCATTCGAGTTCGAAGTATAGGCAATGGATTGCCGACCAGGTCTTCTCGTTAACGCCTTTCGCTGTGACTCGGCGGATACTGAGTGCCAGATGCTTCTAAAAAGCCCGCGACCTATAGTTAGTAAGTATGGATTCGGTCACTTGAAGATCATTAGAGTCCACGCTCCCGCTTTCACGGAGGGGAGTGACGTCGGGCATTTTAGCAATTGAGGCTAATCCAGCTATCAGTTGGCTTAAAGAAAGCGTGAAGCCATGGAATTGTCAGAGGTAATGGCCACGGCCGGAGCAATTCGAGAGTATTTGGATGTTCCCAACGAGGATCGCGTTCTATACGACATCCTAAATCTCGCCCGATTTGCTCCCAGCGGTGGCAATCGCCAGCCGTGGAGGGTGGTCGTCGTAAAGGACATGGAGCTGAGGCGAAGGATCAGCGAGCTTTATAGCGAAGGCTGGAAGGAATATATGGCTCATATTAAAAAGGGCCTAGTCCCCTTCGCTCCGATTAACGATGGCAGATGGGACGGTCCTGCCATTGATCTTGACGAGGCGGCAGCCATGACATTCCATAATCAGTATGCCGACCATCTGGACCAGGCTCCAATTCTAATGGTTCTCTTGGCGAGCCTTCAGGATTTGGCGTGTCTAGATAACGGGCTTGGTCGGCAGAGCATCGTGGGTGGGGCTTCGATATATCCATTTGGTCACAACATCTTGTTGGCAGCGAGGGATAATGGATTGGCAGGAGTGATGACGACGGTAATTTGTAGGCGCGAGCCCCAGGTAAAGTTGCTGTTGGATGTTCCCAATGAGTTTGCCATAGCTGGCTTGATTACGCTTGGAATCCCAAAGAAATTCTTTACAAAACTGACACGCAAATCAGTTGAAGAGTTTGCTCGGGTCAATAAATTCAGTGGCGCGCCTTTTGATGCAGTGGCGCCATAAAGCGCGCAATCCCGAGGTGAATAATCGATGGCGACCCTTAGGCGTAAAGCCCGGACCTGACTTATCTTCATCCGGTAGGCCGCGAACCTGCCTCCCTTAACTTTTCGGTGGACCTGCGTCACCTTTGCACCGCGGCTTGCCAGGACTACGTTATCGACGCCGCGCTTGCCAGATCCGCGATTGGGTGAGGATGAAGATTGCCATGGACCAGCCAGGAGATTTGCCCATTTTCAGCCGACAGCACGCAAATTCTTCCGATCGGATGGATCTCAGCTCGTTAAATCCGGCCAGACCCCCGGGGGTTCATTACCACTAGGTCCCGGGTAGGGAGATTTGGGCTTGTGGCAAGAAGCCGCTGGTTATTTGTCCGTGTCGTAGCAGCCTTATATTTGTGCGCAATCCGTTGTATGGCTTACCATACGAGAGACTCCCATGACAAGAAGTCCTCAAGCCGCTACAAAACTCACCGGAATGGTTGTGGACTAGAGTGTTGCCAAGCTGATAGTTTGAGCGTGTCAATATCTGGCCAACCTGGATGGGAGAGTTCAATTTGCTGATAGCTGCTACCAATAATCCCTTATTCGGCTATGGCTTGATTGCTCTGCTACTTTTATTTTGGGCCGGAGTTATCGTTTGGGGGCGTCGAGCCAAGACGGTATGCAAGGTGTCTGTCGACCGCGATTCGGTGGTCATCTCCTTGTTTGGTCCCGCCAGGATTCTCTCCCTGCGCAAGCGGGTTGTTTTCCCCCTGGATTCGGTGGTAGGCGTCAGGCTGACCTCAAATGTTTTTTCGAAGGGGGGAACCTTCAGCAGAAGAATAGGTTCATGGACCATTCCAACGTTCTTCAAGGTCGGATCATTCAGGGGGGCCAGGGATACGGGGACGACATTTTGGGCGTGTTTCACGGGAGAGTCAGCAATTACTTTTGAACTGATAAACACTCGATACCAGTATGTCGTTATAGATGTCGACGATCCCGAAGCAACTGTAGATTTACTTCAAAGGTATGGAATATAGTCTTTCAAAGAGGCGAGTTCGCGTGTTTGGAGGGCCTGACCCTCTCCTTTTTGGTAATCAGGATCTCAAGTGCTGAATTGATTTCAGCTCTGGTGTCGACGGGGTCAATCACGGCGTCCACAAAGCCCCTTTCCGCAGCTATCCAAGGCGTAAGGTACGTTTCCCGGTAACTCTCCTGATAGGCAAGTCTTTCGTCGTCGGATGCTCTTCTCATTAGGATCTGGGCAGCCCCCTGCGCCCCCATTACGGCTATCTCGGCCTGCGGCCAGGCGAATACGATGTCAGATCCCATTCCCTTGGAGTCCATAACGATGTATGCGCCTCCATATGCCTTTCGCACGATTACGCAAATTCGGGGAACGCTGCAAGCAGCATATGAGAAGGCGAGTTCGGCGCCATGCCGGATCATTCCCCGCCACTCGATGTCCTTCCCCGGCAGGAACCCTGGAGTATCAACGAGCGTGATGAGGGGAAGATTGAATCCGCTGCAAAATCTGACGAACTTTGCACCTTTCTGCGATGCCTGAATATCTAGAGTGCCAGCCATAGCCTGAGGCTGATTTGCTAGTATCCCAACCGATCGTCCACCGATCCTTGCTAGGC
>JAJYFX010000089.1 GCA_021785315.1 Actinomycetes bacterium
CAGGCGTGCGCGACAAGCGTCGCATCGCTATGCGCGGCCGCAGGCGCGGTAACGGCGGGTGCTGGCATACAGTTGGTCGTAGCGACGGACCGGACTTCAAACGGTCCGACTCTGTCGTTTCCTAATCCTTCAAGCCAGGGTGGGGCTCCCATCAGCGAGCACTGGATGCTTGACAACTTCAACCGGGATCCATGGGCCGGCAATTCAATGATTTTCGCCGGAGAGGCCGTCGCCAAAGAGATGGGCGCCACCCGGGAAGAGCTGGATGAATTGACCGCCTTGCGATGGGAGCAGTACGCCCGGTCTCTAGCAGACGACCGTTCGTTTCAACGAAGGTACATGGTCCGGGTAGAGATCCCGCGAAAGAGGGGCGAACCTTTGGTGCTCGAGGCCGACGAAGGGGTGCGGCCTAAAGATCTGGCATCGATAGGCAACCTTCGTCCGGTCCTTGCTGACGGCGTACACACCTTTGCCGCGCAGACGCACCCGGCAGATGGTTGTGCCGGAGCAATTGTGACAACGGTTGAGAATGCGCGGGAGCTTTCCCAAGGAGAAGGCGTAGCCAAGATTCTCGGCGCCGGTTTCGCTCGCGTTGCCAAAAGCCGCATGCCAATGGCGCCGGTTCCCGCGGCACTCGCGGCATTGGAGGCTGCTGGAAAGGAGATCACAGACGTAGCAGCTGTGACCACCCACAATCCGTTTGCGGTTAATGACGTATACTTCGCGGCTCAAACTGGAGTTGCGCTGGACGCGATGAATGTTCACGGATCAAGTCTTGTATTTGGTCATCCGCAGGGACCGACTGGCCTGCGCTCAATTGCAGAATTAGTTGAGACATTGCGAGAGCGTGGCGGAGGACTGGGGCTTTTTACCGGGTGCGCAGCTGGAGACACCGGCGCCGCATTGGTAATTGAGGTAACCGACTGACCGGATCTTGCGCCAACTGAAGTGGCCGAAACAACAGCGTTCGATTCGCGCTATTCAAACTTTTGCCGTTACCGCCAGCTGCGCTGGCTGGTAGTGGCGGCAAAAAAACTGGCCATTGGGTGCCAAAATGCGCGTCCGGTAGCCGCAATGGTGCGAAAGTCGCCTATTTCAATTCGCTGGTGAACACATCGCAACCACGGCCCGCATCACGCGGCAGCTTCACCCTCCGCTTGCGAGCCGAGTACCGGCGCATTGACACAAGCGACCCGAGCGAAGTGCTTACCACCATTTCATCACTTCAGCTGATACAAGACTTGCTCTAACTGCGCAATGCCCGTCAACGAGACGTTCCCAGCTGCCAATTTCGCAAACTCAAGCGCGGGAACTGCTTCTCTTTAATCATTCGTTGGCTTCAGGTCGAGTCGCTGCTCCAATCGCGAGCAACTGGCCCTGAAGCCAACTTTTTTGAGTGAGCAACAGGCATTCCCTGTCCGAGGCGGATAATCGCGCTAGCTTTTCTCCGGGCCCGTTATTGCCATGCCTGTCACGTGTTTAATCGTTCTAGCCGTTGGAAGCGTCAGAAGCGAGCGGTGCTCCTCCACCGTGAGAAACGGGTTGGAATGACGTGCCGTTGAATCGGAAGATGTGCATGAACTGCGTGGATATGCCGTCATGGTTATCCGTTGAAAAATTCAGCAGCCCGTATATCCCTGGAGAATTGTTGAGGTTTTGCATGTAGGCAAGAATCTGCGGCGCCGTTGCTTGAACCCCGAGTTTTTTGATGGCACCAATCACAAGACTTCCCGCAGACCATGCAAGTCCGTAACCAGCTTCCGGCTTTCCTCCAGCCGCCTGAATTACCGTGTCAAACGTTTGAACTTGCTCCTTTACGGCCGCATTCGTAATCGCGCTGGGTGGCATGTAGAGCTCCTCGCCGATGAAGTAAAGCGACTTTGGTATTAGCGACGACAAATGGCCGAGTAGCCCATAGTCGGCATTGCCATTGGAGGTGAATATTGGAATGCTACCCATCCCCAATGAGGATATGCCCTGCAACACAGTGCCGAATGAACTGCCGATGGTCCAAACCAGAACGGCTTGAGGATTTGAAACCTTGATTTTCGATAGCTGAGTCGTAACGCTTACGGCCGTTGGGTCGAACACCTCGTGATCCGACACCTTGAAAGAAGAGAACTGCGGTTTTGCAAGTGTCGCTTGCAGGTCAGTCCATCCTAAGGTGCCATCCGAATCTGTTGAAGTGATGGCGGCGATGCGCGTAAGTCCCTTCGCCTTGAGATAGTTCAAAATTACTTGGAAATCCTCCAGCATGGGTGTTCCGGTGCGAAAAACCATGCTTCCCGCCTTTGGGCGAACCGTCGGGGCAAGATCGGAAATGAACGGCCCGTTTGATCCAGCCAACGCGTCCACGGGAATGTCCGTAGCCCCAAAAGAACCGTCTAAAAGGACATGAACGTTGCTCGCGATTAAAGGCGTTGCCAGTGAAACAGCGAGTGACGGTGTCGACTGATTATCCTGAATATCGAATTGAACCGGATGCCCATCGATTCCACCCTTCGTGTTTTCATATGCGGCAAGAGCCTTCAACGTCTTGGCTTCAGGAGTGCCCAATTCTGACAATACGCCAGTTTCCGAAAGGATTGCATGAATCACGTATGGCGTTCCGGCGGCAGCTCCGGTTGACTGGGTAGCTCCATTGGCGGAGCTAGTTGCAGATGCGGAACTACTGACGCTGGATCCACATGCAGCGAGCACAACCGTGCTAGCTAGGCCCAGGGCTAGAACGAGTTTGGATCGGTTTCTATTATGCGCTCCACGTATTAAAAACTTCATTATTACCCCTGCTTACTATTGAGTGCCGAGGCACCCTCCCTAATTTCCCTGACGCTCCGACTCTGAGCGTTGCGACATTTAGATTAGGCATAATTTTGTTTGGTGTCAATTTTTCGACGAATATTACACTAAGTTTGCGCAAACGACCAGCTTGCATAAAACTTTGAACGCCAATACCGGCCGCAGCACCAGCGACTCGGATCGGCCCGGCACGTGTCTCCACTTTTTATAACATTTAGACAAGGTCCGAACACCGGGACCCTAAAGAACGCCTCTAAATAGTCGGTAGGCATGTCGGTTGGGTCGCAGCCGCGATCATTTTTGCTTGCAGTTCCGGCCGCGAGTAACTTCGTTGGCCCGTGCCGGCAGATTGCTGTACGGCCTTATCGCTTTCGATAAGCCAAGCGCCGGATGAGAGGCGTCCGTTATGGCCCAATCCTTCCCAAAGATGATCGAAGGACCAGCCCCAGGAGCGCATCTTCGTTTCGTTGTTGATGCTCGGCACTCTCAGCACGCTATATCGCTTTGTCAGCAGGGGTCGGGCGGCAATTGCCGGACAGCACCCTGCCAGGCCCTGCCATTTTCTGGATAGCTCTTGGCTGTAGCCTTGTTCAATAACCATGCGGAGATATGTTGACAAATGAGCCCACGACGCTACCGATTAGGTTGGATGACATTACTTGCCATGACAGCGCTGGCCGCGCTTGGTCTAGCGGTTCTGTTGATCAATGGGTCAGTATCTTTCGCCTCGACCTCCGGTACAACAACGGTTACGACTGTTGCTGCAGTCCCATTGCAGTTGGTGCAGGCCACGCCTGCGCAAACCTCGGCTGGAGTATCACCCAGGGGACCATTTCTGCTTAGTTTCAATCAACCTGTCAAGGCGAGCACCATGTCGCGCCTGCACACCTCCGTTGCGGGCACGTGGCGTTCCGTGGGCTCCGACGCAATTGAGTTCACCCCGGCTAAGACCCTTCTCCCCGACAGTAAGTTGACTATCGATAGTCCTAGCTCTCTCGCCGCGGGTCCCGTTGCTGCAAACGGAGCGGCTCTGGCGAAACCGATAAATCTGTCGTGGACGACTGAGGGCGGCTCGGTTCTTCGATTGCAGCAGGTCTTAGCATCACTAGGGTATTTGCCGCTCAGTTGGACGCCACAGACGCCCCAGACAAGTCTCTCGCCGGTGCGGCAGCTCTATTCGCCTGTATCTGGGACTTTCTCGCCCCGCTATCCGAATATGCCGGCATCGCTCGAGGCTTCATTCGAGCCAGGAGTGGACAACCGAATGACTCAAGGGGCCATGGTTGCCTTCGAAAGAAGCAACGGCATGCCGGCCTATGCATCCATTAGACCCCAGCTTTGGACAGCCCTGCTAAACGCCGAGGCATCCGGACTTTCCAATACCAAGGGCTACAGCTATACAACCGTGGTGAAGACGCTTCCTCAGACACTCACAATTTGGCACGATGGAACCATCGTGTTTCACACCTTGGTAAATACGGGATTGCCCCAGACGCCGACACCCAACGGCACCTTCTTTGTCTACCTGCGTTACCCGACCCAGACGATGCAGGGAACCAACATAAACGGCTCATATTATGTGGACCACGGCGTCAAGTGGGTCAACTACATTGACGGCAGCGTGGCGATTCACGGATTCGTGCGGGCAAGCTACGGCTTTCCCCAAAGCCTTGGCTGCATTGAGTTGCCAGTTCCGCAAGCCGCCATAGCCTGGAAATGGCTTCACTTCGGCTCGCTTGTCAACATTTCGTGAGATCCACGAAATACGGACAAGAACAAACGCTTCCCTACTGCACTCAGGTTTCTCAGGTCGGCAAACCTGAAAGCAGCATTCACAGCCCCTAAATGGACAGGCAAATGGTGAAAGTATCGCATGTGCTTTCCGCTGAGGGCGGCAAGCCCTGGCCGATCTAGCAAAGCAAGCACCGTCTCTCGCATTACAGGAGACCGGCAAGTTCCCCCTTGTGAGTGGGGTCGCGCAAGATCTCCGCAAATAGGACACAAGCTTGTTTCCCGCACCGGCGTCGCACTCACACTGGAGCACCTGGGCATCCCATGCGCTTCCTTCGCTGTGAAACTGCCGGCCTGGTATCGCCCGATATTGGCCATCCTCGGTCGCGATTCTTGGCTGCAGGCCGGTAGTTTGCCTCAGATCCTTTAGGACCTGCCTCGCGGTGCCCGTTCAGATAAACCCTAAATTGTCTTAGGCCGCCTGATCAGAAATACGCACCGAATAGACCCATGAGAGGTGTGCGCCGACGCTCTCACCATTACGCCACCTCTGCATGTCAGTGTTCGCGAAATTCGAGGCGCATTCCCTTGCAATCAATGCCGAGCCAGAAAACAGCAGTCAAATCTGGCAGAGAATTCGAGCTACGGCGATCCCAAAATCTTATTCCAGCACCTTGTAATGAAAGAGCTTAGAATTTTGCAGGGTTTATTGGATCAGCAAGTTTGAATATTTACACCCGCGCTTGAAAGATATAGCATATTCTGAGAGATTCATGACCATGAAATGGCTGGTGTAGTTCGTTGCAGCTTGGTTGTGAACCAGTGATGTTGGGTCACCGGAGGTGAACTATGAGGCGGGCATCATCTGTTACTGCTTTGGGTCTTGGCCTTACCACGATTGTCGCACTGGCCGTTCCGGCATCCGGAGGGCTGACATCAGCTCCTCTCGGAGGCCCCGTTTTACCTGCGAGAACTCCCCAAGGCCAGGTACTGCGCAACGTGAGACACCAAGTCACCACTCAGAACTGGTCGGGCTACGCAGTGGCCAAGTATGAGACCGGCTCAAATTACACATCGGCTAGCGCCACTTGGGTGGTGCCAACTGCTACAGTTCCACCTGGCCAGTCAGCTGGATACTCCTCCTCATGGGTTGGAATCGGTGGCTTCTGCATGAACAGCATCTGCAGCAAGGTTGACAGGTCGTTGATTCAGCTCGGAACTGAGCAGGACGCCTCCTCCAGCGGAGTGACTCAGTACTACGCCTGGTGGGAGACACTTCCGCAAGGTTCGCAGCTCATAAGCAGCATGGCAATCCACCCGGGAGACACCATAGTTGCCTCGCTGGCCGACGGGCCGAGCATTACAAATGCCAAGAGTAGTCCCGGAGGCGGAAAGGGCGGGTCAGGAGGTAGAAAGGGGCAGACCTGGACGCTAAGCCTCGCTGACAGTACAACAGGAGCTTCGTGGACTAGCACTATGAGCTACGATTCTTCACTTGCCTCTGCCGAGTGGATAGAGGAGGCGCCTTACTCCGGCGGGATACTTCCTCTAGCAGACTTTGGAACTGCGACATTCGATCCGGGTTATGCAAACGGGGCGAGTCCCGGGCTTGCCCAATCCAATGGCATAGTGATGTTGGATCCGAATGGGCAGACATCAAATATTTCATTTCCCGATAGCGACTCTGACGGGTTCAACGCCTGCTGGGGCAATGGCACATCACTGACCTCCTGCTCCACGCTTTCGGCTAGTTAGCTCCAGCAGCCCAGCTCATTGCTCGCGTACAACTGTTGCGCCTGGATCCAAGGCTTTGCTTGTTGGCATGGAACTGCCTAAATATACGATCGATGTTAACAGCCGGATTTCGAGGCACCCGTTTAAAGGAACAGTTGAGGAATCAGATCTAAAGGTGGCGCCGTGGTCCACCATGTTGATCATCTCTCAACTTGGAGGATGGCCTACATTCTAAGGGTGTTTCGGCTCATTTTTCGAGGAGCGGTGGCGCGCAGCTAAAGGGTGCCCTTTTGGCGTGACATCCTTGCGAATGCTGACTTAATAGGTGCAATTATGCCGAGCCGGCCTTTGACCATTACCTCATACTTCCTCCATCAGCCCAGCAAAAATGGACTGCAAAGTCGAAATGTCAGGACGACCGGGAGCCCAACTGGTACGGTACCTATTATCGCAGCAAAATCACCCGGCCCTTCCGGCCCCTACTGCGCTCCGAACTCGAAGCTGGCAGGCAAAATATCGTGAAAAGCAAAGTCGCACTGCATGTGGCGCGGGCGTGTTGTAACATATCTGCAAAATGCAGATGGTTTCCGCTTACGCGCCAAACTGCATTCAGGGGGGGATTCATGTCCAGGTTTAATAAGGCTGTACCAGCCACTCTTCTACTTTTCAGCAGCATTTTGGCTGCCTGCGGCGCTTCTGCCACTGCTAGTTCCACAACTTCAGCAACCACATCCACTACTGCCGCAGCTCCGAAACAGCTAACTAATATTTCGATGGTTGAAGCAGTATCAGCACCAGCGTATGCACCTGTGACACTGGCAAAATCAGCTGGATTTTTTAAGAAGAACGGCCTCAATGTCACGGTTATCCCGCTCCAGGCAGGATCGACCGCCGCAG
>JAJYFX010000090.1:0-2049 GCA_021785315.1 Actinomycetes bacterium
ATGGAGATCGTGTTCCAGTTAGGAAGGTTTTCATGGCAGTAGCTGAAGGTATCGGTAATGAGCCTCATCGATGGCCGGGGCGGATAGATGTAAGTTCCGCGGGCAACATATTCTTTCAAAATGTCATTTTGAATCGTTCCGCGCAGTTCGGTTGGCGCCACCCCATTTTCCTCAGCCACCAACTGATAGAGAAGAAGCAGGATTGAAGCGGTAGAATTTATAGTCATAGAGGTAGTCACAGAATCCAAGGAAATATCCTTGAAGAGCATCTTCATATCCTCTATGGAATCGATGGCCACTCCGACTTTGCCCACCTCACCCTCGGCGCGGGGATGGTCGGAGTCATAGCCCATTTGGGTAGGCAGGTCAAAAGCGCAGCTCAATCCAGTCTGACCAGCATCAAGCAGGAACTTGAATCGCTGATTTGTTGCCTCTGCGGTTCCAAAACCAGCATATTGGCGCATGGTCCAGAGACGCGAGCGATACATATCCTTGTAGACACCGCGCGTGAACGGTGCATCGCCCGGCCCACCCAACTTTACTTTGGGGTCCCAGTCTTCGAGATTGTCCGGTCCATAGATAGGTTCGATCTCGATTCCCGAGTCAGTCTGACGGTATATTTTCGACATAATGAAAGACAATAATCGAAAAGGGCCCGGATTCCCATTTGGGACCGGACCCTAGAACTAACTTCCAGAACTCTTTAGGCTGCTCACGCCATCAAGCGTTGACAAGCACCTTTGCGTGCGGCATGCATAAATGGTCGTATTCGGCGATAACTATCTCATCGACGTCAGGGCCACATGCAGGGCAGGTCGGATCTCTTCTCATCTTAAAGGTCCTAAAAGTCTCTTCAAGGGCATCGTAAGCCATAAGTCTTCCGACCAACGGATCGCCCAGATCAAGCAAAAGCTTTATAGCTTCCATGGCCTGGATGGATCCAATGATTCCTGGCAATACTCCAAGGACCCCGGCCTCTGAACATGAAGGCGCTAATTCAGCTGGAGGCGGCTCCGGCACAAAGCAACGGTAGCAAGGTCCCTCGTAAGGTTTGAACACGGTCACTTGACCTTCAAACCTGAAGATGGAACCGTGAACGACAGGAATTTTCTTCAGAAGCGCGGCATCGTTGACAAGATACCGAGTCGGGAAATTATCCATACCGTCGACAATGACATCATATCCGTCAATAATGTCCAAAACGTTATCCGCGCCAAGCCTCACGTCATATGTTGTAACTTCAACGTCCGGGTTGAGCAGCGAAATAGTCTTTTTTGCGGACTCGACCTTGCGCTGTCCGATCCGCTCCACGTTGTGGAGAATCTGGCGTTGAAGATTCGAGGCGTCGACTTCGTCCATATCGATAATTCCAATATGTCCAACTCCAGCCGCTGCGAGATACAACGCCGCAGGAGAGCCCAGCCCGCCAGCGCCCAATAGCAAAACCCTCTTTTCAAGCAGCTTTTGCTGCCCAGCTTCACCCACTTCCGGAAGCAACAGATGGCGTTGATAGCGGTTCCTCTGCTCAGGGGTCAGCGTTCTAGGGGTCACCCACTTCAAGCCATCATCTTTCCATTTATTGAAGCCACCGGCCATGGAGGTCACGTGCTGATAACCCAGCTCCTGAAGTGACTTCGCTGCCAGCGCGGACCTGACGCCACCGGCGCAGAATACTACGATCTTTTGCTTCTTGTCGGGTATGCGGCCTTCCACCTGCACTTCAAGGTTTCCCCTTGGAAGGAACATCGAATTTTCGATGGTACCTTGTTCGTACTCGTCCGCCTCGCGGACATCAAGAAACAGCCAACCCTTTTCCAGCCTCGATGCACTTACTGTATCTATTTCTTCAATTTGAGATTTTGCCTTGAGCAATACCTCTCTAAAACTTGCCATGGACTACGCTCCAGCCATATCTGAAATTTCCCTTGTTAAAACCCTACCATATTGGTCAACATTCCATGCCCACCAAACATTTCCAAAAATCATTGAAAATCTCGTGCAATCCTGAATTAACTTCTTTTCGCCCGACACCGCGGCATTATCAGTCTT
>JAJYFX010000090.1:2059-7130 GCA_021785315.1 Actinomycetes bacterium
CGTAGTTTCTAGATATGGACTACTACGACCTTTTGGCGAAAAGAAGGATGTACCGTCATTTTAGTAGCCAACCAGTTCCTGAATGCGTGCTCGCCCGCATCCTTGACTCGGCCACTCGAGGTCCTTCAGCTGGCTTTGCCCAGGGATTTGACTTTCTTGTACTTGATAAAAGACCAACGCTTGATAGGTTTTGGGAACTGGCAACGACTCAGAGCTGGAGAGAGAGCACCACCTCGCACGACAGACTCTGGAACGCGCCGGTAGTCGTTCTGCCGCTGGCGCACCCAGATGCATACATGAAACGGTACTCGGAGGAGGACAAAAGGTACGCGAATCTTAGAGCCGAAACAGACTGGCCGGTTCCCTACTGGTATATCGACACGGCATTTGCGACAATGCTGATACTCAACTCGGTCGTCAATGAAAACCTCGGCGCATTGTTCTTCGGGCTATTTAGAAATGTGGACTCCATCAAGAATGCGTTTCATATTCCCAGCAATTTCCATCCGATTGGAGCTATCGCGATTGGATACCCCACGTCAACAATGCAATCGCCATCATCGAAAAGACCAAGGCGGGAACACTCCTCGCAGATCCATTTCAACGCATTCTCGTAGCTGCATAGTCCGAGGCTTCCGGCAAACGTAACCTGCAAAATTAGCGACAATGGCAAGTTGCCTCCCCAGATATCCGATTCACAGGACTCGCCCCCTAAGAGAACCGTGGAGCCGGCGAGTACCATAATCGGCGAATTCGAAAGAACGAAAGACTTTTTTCTTTTTCGAGCAGATGCTTACCGCGACCCACAATAATTACCACTCTTCGACTAAATATCAAAATACAATCCATTAGGTCAGCGGATTATCGATTACTGACAGTCACCATTTAAATTTCTCCTTTACAAATCCCAGAGAATTTGACACACTAATCACTGCTTCTCCAAAGCACACCTGATTAAAAAATAGGGGGATACATTATGTTGGTTAGTGGTAGCGACTTTAGCGACGGTCCGGAGGAGGAACCTCAAGATTCATCCGGCCCAAACTTTCTCGCCCCGGCTAAAAAACACCAATTTTGGGAATTTCAGTCGAAAGTTCGCTTCACAAGTTGGAGAGACGTAAACATCGAATCGCTGGGATACGACGCTCGATCAAGTTATGTCGAAAAGTTCTGGCTCCCTTTCTTGGGACCCTCCACAGTGTTTATGGCAAGACGCCTTACAGAAATGTTAGAAAATGAGCAGTACGGTTTTTCAATCGATCTGCAAGACCTGTCACTAATGCTCGGCCTAGGGCCGAATATCAATAAACAGTCTTCGATCCAAAAAACCCTCAATCGGCTACTCATATTTGAACTAGCCCGGATAATGCCGTCAAAAGCAGTTTCAATACGCCTCAAGCTTCCGCCTGTGCCGCATCGATACATATCCAGGCTTCCGCAAATGATGCAAGATCTTCACGAAAAAGAAGCTCACGACGGACCCGAAAACGCTCTTGCCAATGCCAAAACCCGCGCAAGGTCCTTGGCATTGGCCCTATCAAAACTGGGACACGAGCGATCTGCCATTGAAAAACAGCTGATTTCTTGGAGATTTCATCCATCTGTCTGCTATGAAACGCTCAAGTGGATAGACAACATAGCGGTGCAAGATACAAAAGAAAGTCAAGACAGCGACGGCCCGGACGACATAACAACTCCAAAACTGCAGCCATGAGTTGACAAAAGGTCAATCGGGCAAAGCCTGAGCATCCCGCGCACACCAGAAAATTTGCTGCATGGGGTCACGGCCTTGCCCGATTGACAGCCAACTCGCAAGGCAAAGAGCCTATGGCCTGCCAGCCTTTGCCTCCAAATATTGGCAAAGGGTCCTAACTCCAAACCCGGTCGCACCTTTTCTGAAATAGCGATCCTCCGAGTCCGAGCGCGACGGTCCGGCAATGTCCAAATGCGCCCAGGGTATATCGCCAACAAACTCCTTCAGCAAAAGCGCGGCAGAAAGAGTTCCTGCAGCGCCGGGGGCGCCGATATTTTTCATGTCAGCCACCTCTGACTCTATGTGCTTTTTGTAACGGTCCGGAAGAGGCAACTGCCACAGTGGTTCGCCAGCTTTCTCGCCAGCCTGAAGCAGGTCATTTACGACAACTGAATCATTTCCCATTATGCCTGCTATCTCGCGGCCAAGAGCCACAACGCACGCCCCTGTGAGCGTGGCAAGATCGATGATCTCTGATGCACCGTCTTCAGCAGCAAGAGACAATGCGTCGGCCAAGACCAGTCGGCCTTCGGCATCAGTGTTCAGAACTTCGATGCTCTTGCCATTTCTTGCTATCAACACATCACCAGGCTTTGTGGCTGAACCACTCGGCATATTCTCCGTGAGAGCCATATAACCATCAACGGCAACCCCGATACCCAATTCACCGAGCACAGACATCGTCGCTAAAACAGCTGCCGCACCGCTCATATCGGTTTTCATTGCCATCATACCGTCACCGCTTTTTAGAGATAGCCCTCCAGAGTCAAAGGTGATCCCTTTGCCCACTAAAGCAACCGCAGTCCCGCCTTTATCTCCCGAGGGCCGATAAGACATCTTTATCATGCGGGGCTCCTCTGCGGACCCTCGGGACACTGCCAGCAATCCTCCGAGCGCCTCCTGTTCTATTTGGGCCTTGCCCCAAACCCGGCAACTCAGGTGATTTTCCTCGGCAATTGCTTTAGCTATGTCCGCAAAGTGGGCAGGAGTCATCGTAGCTGCAGGCTCGTTGATAAGGTCGCGTGCAAAGCAGGTGGCGTGAGCAACTGAAACAGCTTTTTTGACCGCGCTCGATACCCCAAATATGTTGCTGGAAACGACAAGGAGTTCATTGAGCTGAGTTACCGACGAAGCGTCAAAACCCTTGCCTCTCAGGGCGTCATATCTGTAGTGGCCCAGAACTGCACCTTCGGCAAATGCCGCGACGAAATCGGCATCAATATCGTCGGCAATCAGCACTGCGGCAGCGACGTCCTTGGCCAGTGAACGAACCGCAGCAGCACCAGCCAGTCGAAAACTTTCCTTGTCCAGACCATCTCCAAGCCCGACAAAGAGAACTACCTGGCTGGATTCTTCGGAAAAACCAATCAGCGTCTGAGCACTTTTCCCAGAAAATCCAGCAGCCTTTGCTAATTCGCCCTGTGGCAGACGTCCGCTTGCTAATTGCAAACCATCTCGAACAAGATTGACCACGAACGCATCTCGACCGTCAAGTGCTGAATGGACGCTGACCTGCAACCTTTTCATATTTCTCCTCATCGGATAGAGCTAATGAATTTACTTGTGAAGATCCCTGGCCGACTTGGACGTAAGATGCACTTCCTCCTGCCAACGCGCCAAAGTCCAGACCAGGTCAGAAAGCCGATTCAGGTAAGGCCCGACCTTGGAGCCGGTATTCTCCGAGGTGAATTTGACGCCGAGGCGTTCGGCCCGTCGTATTACGGTACGCGCAACGTCAAGACAAGCAGATATTCTGTTTTGACCTGGAACCACGAACTCGTTGGGAAAATTAAATCGACCAGTAATATCGTCGATCTGCCTTTCAAGATGTACAACCATCTCAGCACTGACGGCGGTCTTGCCCTCAATCAGCTTTCCACGATTCGCTTCCGCTGTGGCAACCTCGGCCATCAAGATCCATAGATCGGACTCCAACAAGACCAACACTGAATCTAGGCTGTCACCCGGTGCGCACTCTGCGCGAGCCAATCCAAGGAAGGCCTGCGCTTCGTCCACGACACCGTTGAGTTCAATCTGTGGAGCATCTTTTTTGACCCGTCCACCGAATAAAAGCCCAGTGCTGCCGTCATCACCCTTTTTCGTATATATCTTCACGCTAGATAAAGAATAATTGAAAGCAAAAAGTTCCAACACCAAAACCGGCTGGATATGCAATACTCATAACTTGCCTGTTTACGGGTAGCCTTTAAATCAAATGTCAGAATATCTGAAGCGAATCAATGAAAAGGTCCTAATTTACGATGGAGCTACTGGAACAAACCTTCAGTTGCTTGGGCTTGGACCAGATGATTTTGGAGGACCGCAATTCGAAGGCTGCAACGAGGCACTTGTACTAACGCGGCCCGGGTTAATATCCACGCTCCACGATTCCTTTCTGGGTGTCGGTGTGGATGCAATCGAAACAGATACCTTCGGCGCGTTTCCAATAGTTCTTGCAGAATACGGCCTCGCTGAAAAGGCCTACGAGATTAATCTCAAAGCCGCACAATTGGCAAAAGAAGTCGCCAGCTCATATTCCTCCAAGTCCGATCCCAAGTTTGTCGCGGGATCCGTGGGCCCTGGAACCAAGTTCCCCTCGCTGGGGCAGATATCATTCTCCCAGATCAGAGATTCCTACCAGGTTCAAGCGGAAGCGCTGCTCGAAGGTGGCGTCGACCTATTCCTTATTGAAACGGTTTTCGATTTGCTTTCCGCTAAGGCGGCGATAATCGCTGCGCGGCGCGCAATGGCGAAGCTCGGGAGACAAATCCCGATTCAGACACAGGTCACGATCGAGCTGACAGGTCGCATGCTGCCGGGCACCGAGATTGCTGCCGCTCTCACAGCTTTGGATGCGATGAAAGTCGATGTTGTCGGCATCAACTGTGCCACCGGACCAGCTGAGATGAGCGAGCACCTCCGGCATCTTACTGCACACTCAAGGACTCCTGTCTCGTGTCTGCCAAATGCTGGATTGCCTTCCGTCGTCGACGGCAAAATGCACTACGACCTGACTCCCGAAGAGCTGGCTTCGTATCATTCGCGATTTATCACGGATCTTGGCGTGCGGGTCGTCGGAGGTTGCTGTGGGACCACCCCCGAGCACCTTCGCCGGGTTGTTGAAGAGTGCGCCAATCTCGAACCCGCCAAACCCGAAGTCGAATACGAGCCATCCATATCTTCGCTTTACTCAGCCGCGACTTTGAAGCAGGAGAATGCATACTTCGCAATTGGCGAGCGGACCAATGCAAACGGTTCAAAGAGATTCAGGGAAGCCATGCTCTCCAAGGACTGGGAAGCGTGCGTGGAGATGGCCAA
>JAJYFX010000091.1 GCA_021785315.1 Actinomycetes bacterium
ATCTAATTGTGATGCCGGCCCAAAGGCGCAAAACCTTGCGTAGTGCTTGGACTTGGATTTGAGTGGAGACTTGGCAAAGGATATTGGCATAGATGATCCTAGAAAAGATTAAAAGCCCGGAAGATTTGCGCTCACTTGACGGTAATGAACTCGAAGAGCTGTGCAGCGAGGTTCGCCAGTTCATCGTAGACACAGTTACAGAGACCGGGGGGCACCTCGGATCGAACCTCGGCATAGTCGAGATGACCGTTGCTCTGCACAGAGTTTTCAATTCGCCCAGGGATATAGTTCTCTTCGACACTGGCCACCAGGCGTATGTGCATAAACTTTTTACCGGGCGCATGGCCGGGTTTGCAGCGCTGCGCAAGAGCGGCGGACTGTCGGGCTATCCCTCCCGCAAGGAGTCTCCTCACGACTGGATTGAGAATTCCCACGCATCGACCGCGCTTTCTTACGCGTATGGAATTTCAACGGCCCTGGAACTCGGTTACCAACCAACGGTGGGCATCGGCCTTGGGAAAGAGACGCGGACTGTTGTGGCTGTCGTGGGCGATGGCGCACTGACAGGGGGTCTTGCTTACGAGGCTTTGAACAACATCGGCCATGCAGGCAAGCGGGTAGTGATCATTTGGAATGACAATGGCCGTTCTTACGCGCCTACAGTGTCGAAGCTTTCGTCCGGCCTTACCCGTCTCAGGTTGAACCCTTCATATCTACAGGCAAGATCCAAGATCAGACAGATGATTGCTGAGCTGCCGGCGGTGGGCGGACTTGCGGTTTCGGGAATCGCGGGAATTACCTCAGCACTGCGCGAAGTTATCGAACCAAGGGTGTTTTTCGAATCCCTTGGCGTTCGTTATACCGGGCCTATCGAGGGTCATGATATTGCGGCAATGGAGTACGCTTTTGCTGGCGCGCAAGGCTGGGATGGCCCTATTGTAGTTCACGTCTTAACCGAGAAGGGTCGGGGATATGGCCCTGCGGAAAACGACGAGGTCCAGAGACTTCATGACCTAAAGGTAGCTCAACCGGAGCTGCTGGCCGAGGTTGAGTATGGCTCATATACTGAGGTTTTTTCCCAAGCTCTTTTGAAGCAGGCCGAAACGTCACCTGAAATCGTGGCCATAACTGCCGCCATGCCTGCGCCAACAGGACTTTTGGGGTTTCAGGAGAAGTATCCGGAGCGATTCTTCGATGTGGGTATCGCAGAGGCTCATGCGGTAACTGCGGCTGCAGGGATGGCGATGGGGAATCTCAAGCCAGTTGTTGCAATCTACTCGACCTTCATTGCCCGGGCATTTGATCAGGTGAATCTTGATGTCGGCCTGCATGGGTTGCCGGTGATTTTCGTGTTGGACAGGGCGGGAATAACTGGTGATGATGGGCCGTCGCATCACGGCGTACTGGATCTAATTGAATTTCTGGCTATTCCCGGCATGACAGTATTGGCGCCTGCCTGCCTTGAGGACGTGGATCCAATGCTGGAGTATGCGTTGTCATTGCCAGGTCCGTCGATGATCAGGTTCCCCAAGACGCTCGGCCCCACGAGGCTTTGGATTGCGAGTTCCAAAAATATTGAGCCTAGATGTCTCGTGCGCGGCGGTGAGGTTGCGCTTGTGGCGGTGGGGAAGATGGTTGCACCCACGCTTCATGCTGCGGAGCTGCTAGCCAGCTCAGGAATTTCTGTCTCGGTATGGGACCCGAGGATTTTGACCCAATTTGACGACACGTATCTGCGTGAGCTGGCCGCTCATCGACTCGTGATAACCATTGAGGACGGATTTGTCCCTGGTGGTTACGGCACGCACCTGAGATACAATTTAGAGAAGGTCGACGGTTGGAATTCGGGTCGCTTCAGGGAACTTGGAATACCAATTACATATATCGCCCAGGGCAAGGCAGACGACATACTTGCCAGCATCGGTCTTGATGCTGACGGAATCGCAAAGTCCATCACCAGGTGTCTTGCTGACGTTTAGATCGTTGACCGGTTAAACTGCGCGATTCCAGGAAGTTAAATGTCTTCCACTCTCGCTATCAGCCCGGGACCATCTGCTCTTGAAAAGTTGACCTGCGTGCTGACCTGATGCGAAGCCAGCAGGTTATTAGAAGGCGGCACAGCGATTTCGCGGATCAGGTTTGCTCCAGTCTCTGTCAGGATCCAAGCGGCAACCTGAGATGGTTCAAGGATTACGGGCATTCTGTCATGGTATGGATCCATCATCGCATTAGCGTTGGTTGTCAAAATGACGAAGGTGTCGGCCAATTCGCCAGTCTGTCGCTCGGCTGATTTTTCATACAGTCCAGCGAGGAGAAGCGGGTTGTTGTCGGCCCGATGAAAATAGTATGGAGTTTTAGGCCGCCTTGGCTGCTGACTGCCATGAGCCTGCCACTCGTAGAATCCTTCAGCAGGGATTACAATCTTCTGGTTTAGAAGCTTTCGAAATGTCGGCTTTTCTAGTAAACTCTCCACTCTGGCATTGATCAGATTGCGACTCGAATCCCGAAGCCAGTTTGGTTTGATTCCCCAGAGCATTTCCGTGAGCGCTAGATTGCCGTTAAGTGCACCGATGACGGTTACTTTGCTGTCGGGCGCGATGTTGTAGCTATCGATATGTATACGGTGGGGAGCATACGTATCCACACTTTGTTGGAAGTCGAGAATTGACGCGAGCCGGGTAATGGTCGAGCTGATTTGAACAAATCTGCCGCACATCGTCTGAACTCCCAGCCTAGGAACGGGTAGAATTACTTTTATAAAATAAATGGTTTTGTATTGGAATGTTTAGTTCGACAGTTAGGTTATTAGTTGTATGGCGCAAACAACCTCCTCTTCCCGCGATTCTAACACTTCGACCGTCAGCTCAGTAAACGGCGGAGTTCCTCTGACGCACCGTCAAATTCTCGTCGTGTTTAGTGCTCTTATGCTGGGCCTGCTACTTGCAGCGCTGGACCAGACAATCGTTGCCACGGCATTACCTACGATTGTCGGAGATCTCGGTGGGTTGGATCACCTTTCGTGGGTAGTAACGGCATACCTTCTTTCATCAACCGCGGTGACGCCACTCTATGGCAAGATTTCTGATTTGTATGGCCGAAAGGCTCTGTTCCAAATTGCCATCGTGTTGTTCCTGATTGGGTCAGTGCTTTCCGGACTCTCGCAGAACATGCCCGAACTAATCACCTTTAGGGCAATTCAGGGACTTGGTGGAGGTGGGCTGTTCGCAATGGTGATGGCAATCATTGGCGACATAGTTCCTCCCAGAGACCGTGGAAAATACCAGGGTCTAATTGGTGCTGTTTTTGCTGCGGCATCCGTTCTCGGGCCTTTGGCTGGCGGCTTCTTAACCGACAGTCTTTCATGGCGATGGATCTTCTACATCAATCTGCCAATTGGAATCGTTGCGCTTGTCGTGACCACAGTTGTATTGAAGCTTCCCGTAAGCAGGGTCCGCCATTACATCGATTTCCTTGGCTCCGCCTTGGTTGCGGCCGCAGTAACTGCGATCCTTTTGATAACCGTCTGGGGCGGAAATACCTATGCCTGGACCTCGACTACCATCGTGGGCTTGGCGATCGCCTCGATAGCGCTTGTAGCGGCCTTCATAATTGTCGAGCTTCGTTCGCCGGATCCGGTGCTGCCGCTCGGATTGTTCAAGAACCAGATCTTCAGCGTCTCGTCGGTACTTAGTTTTGTGACCGGCTTCATGATGTTCGGAGCGATAATTTTTCTTCCCGAGTATCAGCAGGTAGTCAGGGGGGCAAGCGCCATCAAGTCTGGGCTTATGCTCATCCCCCTAACAATCGGTGTGGTTTCCTCATCAGTTGGCTCTGGGGCATTGATTTCCAAAAGGGGCAAGTACAAGATATATCCGATCCTGGGTTCAGTGATCGCCACCATTGGGCTGTATCTTATGAGCACCCTCAAGGTGGATACCACCTACACGATTCAGGCTGTAATGATGTTCATAACCGGTTTTGGCATTGGACTGTCGATGCAGGTGATTGTTCTTGCAACCCAAAACGGTGTTGAGCACAAGGATCTGGGTACAGCCACGTCGGCGATCTCGTTTTTTCGGACTATGGGCGGAGCAATTGGGACCTCGTTCTTTGGGAGCATTCTCGTAAACAGGCTCGCATACAATATGCCCAGGCTTGTGCCAAAGGGAATAACTGTGCCAAAATCCGTCGCCAATGGAGCAGTTTCCGGGTCCCCTCAGGCGCTTAGTTCGCTGCCTCCAGCCATCCACTCCGCGCTGCTGCAGTCATTTGTGAACTCCCTTCACGTCATGTTCCTTGCAGCGCTTCCCTTTGCCATCCTGGCCCTGTTATTTGCTTTTGTACTTCCAGAAAAGCCACTTAGCAGAGTGGTTCACAAAAAAAGCCACGCTGGTCACGACAAGGATGGAAAGCTTCCTTCGGTAATCGCCGAATAAGCAGCGGAACGTTGGCGAGCTACCTGTTTTGTTGGGCTCGCCCGGTCGGCTCCGTTTCGCCCAGGCTCCCGCGCGGTGCAGACAGTTGAATATTGAATTGAATGGTTAAAGTTGAGAATTGGTCTAAGAGCTGAATTGAAAAACACGCAAAGAGCTAAGTTTGGAACATTTCAATCCCTAAAGAGCCACAATTACAGACTCTATACAGCAGGGCAGTTGGTGTCGGTATCTGGTACATGGATGCAAACGGTCGGACTGTCATGGTTGGTGCTCAAGGTGACTGGCTCCGGGGTCGCTCTTGGTGCTGTTCTGGCAGCTCAATTCGTACCGGTATTGCTTTTGGGTCCCCTGGGTGGCCTTGTCGCCGATCAGCTCGATAAGCGCAGGTTGATAATCTTTACCCAAAGCTCGTTGGCGGTGGCGTCCCTTCTGCTCGGAATTCTGACAGAACTTGGCGCGATTGAGATGTGGATGATTTACTTGATCTCTATCTGGCTGGGTATCACCAACGCAATAGATAACCCGGCCCGTCAGTCGTTTGTCAGTGAAATGGTGGCGAATCAGGACCTGACCAATGCGGTGAGTCTCAATGCGGTGGTGATGAACTCTGCACGCATAATCGGTCCTGGTATCGCCGGGGTGATCATCTATGCATTTGGAACAGGCTCGCTGTTTATTGTCAATGCAGCCTCTTTTATTGCTGTGATAGGTGCCTTGCTCGCCATGAGGGTGGGCGAGCTCAATGTCTCGGAAAGGGTTGTTAGATCCAAGGGCCAGCTGATTGAGGGATTCAGATATGTGAGGTCCTCCAGTTCTTTGATGGTGCCGCTTGTAATGATGGTGCTGGTGGGAACAGTGGCCTTTGAATTTCAAGTCTCCCTTCCTCTCCTGGCGAGCTCGACGTTTCACCAGGGAGCAGGGACGTATGCCGCGTTTATGGCGTTCATGGGTATTGGCGCAGTGATTGGCGGCCTGCTTGGGGCGACATTTCCCAGGACGAGCATCACGAGTTTGGCCGCTACCTCTCTGGGCTTTGGCGCACTAATTTTCATTGTCGCGTTCATGCCGAGTCCGATTTGGGCCGCGGTGGCAATGATCCCTATGGGCACTGCCTCAATAGTTTTTATTTCGATTGCAAACTCCACCTTGCAGGTGAACTCAGATCCGATGCTGAGGGGACGAGTGATGTCACTATTCACTGTGGCATTCATGGGCTCGACTCCGGTAGGTGCGCCCATCGTGGGCTATATTGGCCAACATTTTGGAGCGCGCTATTCAATCGTAATCGGCGGCATTGCAGCAGTGGTTGCCGGCGCTTACGGACTCCTGCATGCCCGGGAGAAGGCCAGTCGGGCGTCTATGGTTGCGTTGCGGGGCTCAGGCCTGGAATTATCAGACGAAGCTCCTTAGGCGAGCGGAATGTTCTTCCCTTGCAAGATCAGATTCAAGACACTGCTTCAGTTCGAGGACATCGTCTGAATCACCTGAGTCGGTCTCGTTCCATTAGTCGTTTTCGCCTTGGTCAGCCAAGCTCACCCTCCGTGGCCAAGGACCCAAGTTCGTAAATTACACACTTCGCTACCAGGTATTTCATGTTGCTCTGATTTTGGGCCGCTATCTTTTAAGGCTATAAACGTTTTGGGCCGTCGGCATGGCGTGCTGCAGGTGATTTATGGACTGGATCCTATAGGTCTGCCTGTTTGCATTGGCAACGCAGGCAACCGCTAAGGCCGGAACGTTGGGTGTTAGATGTAAGTTGTCTGACGTAGGCCGAGATTTGTGCGTGGTTTCAGAGGTCGCTAGCTATTGAAGTGGAGAGAGTTTGTCGTCAGTTATTGAGAAGCTCGGATTGGCAGTCCAGCGGTCAGTGTGGACCAAAAGAGCTGAGACATGGGACCATTCAGATAATCCAGGTTTGGGAAAGGTTATCGAAGCCGTAATCGCCAAAGCGAATTCATCTTCAGAATATGAAGTCCTCGACCTGGGGTGCGGATCTGGTCAGCTTGCTCTTCCAGTTTCAATGATGGCCAAGTCAGTGATTGGCGTAGACATATCTCCCCGGATGATCGAACTTCTGAAGTCCAAATTGACTCAAAAAGGGATCGAAAATGTCCAGACTATGACGGCGTCAATTCAGGAACTCAATTTTGCAGAGGGATCCTTTGATCTAATCCTGTCCAATTACGCACTTCATCACTTGGGTGACGATCAAAAGCAATGGGTAGTCAACCAGGGATTTCATTGGTTGAAACCCAATGGCCGAATGGTATTTGGAGACATGATGTTCGGTCGTGGCGGCGAGAAGCAAGACCGGGAGATAATTCTTTCCAAGGTATCAGTCCTGCTAAAAAAAGGCCCTGGTGGATGGTGGAGAATTGTCAAGAATTCCGCCAGATACCTTGCAAGAGTTCAGGAAAAGCCAATTTCGAGACAAGCATGGGTTCGCCTTTTCGAGCAAGCAGGTTTCATTGATATCGGATCCGATACCGTGGTTGCTGAAGCTGGAATCGTTTTTGGCAGCAGACCCAGCTAGTTCTGCTCGGGTTACTCGCCGGTTTGCTTCATAATTTATCGAGGTATCTCCAGTATTTTGCATAGTCTTGCCCAAATAATCAGCTATCCTTATCAAAGCAGGTCATGCTGTATTTTGTTG
>JAJYFX010000092.1:0-6236 GCA_021785315.1 Actinomycetes bacterium
TCAACGTTGAAGACCTTTGAGACACGGCCTGGGTCTGACTCCATGAGTATGATTTTGTCGGAGAGCAGGATTGCCTCGTCAATATCGTGAGTGACGAACACAACCGTCGCGTGCAGGCGTTCAATCAGTGCCCCGATTTCCTGCTGGAGCCTTTCGCGGGTGAAGTTGTCCAAGTGGCCGAAGGGCTCGTCCATCAGAAACACCGCAGGCTGGCGGGCAAGTGCCCGCGCGACGCCAACCCTTTGCTGCATGCCTCCCGAGAGCTGATAGGGTGCGTGGTCGGCGGCATCTTCGAGTCCGACAAGCCGCAGAGCTTCAATAGCCCGGTCGGACCGTTCTTGAGATGAGAGCTCTTTCATTGATTCGAGATTGAGCTCGACATTCTCTTTTACGGACCGCCATGGGAGCAGGTTTGAATCCTGAAACACAAATGCCATGCGTTGACGTTGAGCTTTGCCAACCAACTGGTTTTCAAGAAGTACTTCGCCCTCATCCCACTCAATGAGGCTGTCGATTATTCTTAGAAGAGTTGTTTTGCCGCATCCGCTCTTTCCCAGGATGCTGACGAATTCTCCCTGCTGCACCTTAAGAGAAACATTGTCAAGGACAACCTTACGGTTATGACGTCTGTCGGAAAAAGCCTTGCTCACTCCTCTCACTTCCAGCAGGCATTGATCATCATTTAGAGTCACTTCGATTTTTTCTCCTTATAGTTGGGAAATCTGCATTTCTTTGCTAATTGACTATCCTTGGCCGGTGGCGTGAATCCAAGGACTGCGAACCGACTGGTAGAAGCGCAAGAGGCCAAAAAGTATGAACGCCAAGATTGTGGAGCTGATGATAGTTACGATCAGGTGCGAGGTCTGGAAGAACGAGCCGTAGGCGCCTGCCAGCCCTCCGAGTCCGCTTGCTCCCACCTCTTGTCCAGCCAGCACCGCGCCCACAATCGCCTGAGCTGCTGATATGCGCAGGCCTGCGAAGATATACGGCGAGGCTCCTGGGAGAATTATGTATCTGATGGTTTCGTATTTGCTCAAACTCATGGACTCGGAGAGTTCCCTGTAAGCTGCCGAGAGCGATGCGACGCCTATGTAGGTATTTATCACCACAAGCCAAATGCAAAGGATGAAAGTGAATGCGACTCTCGCCAGCAGTCCCAGGCCGAACCAAATCTCCATCAGAGGCAAAAGCGCGACAAAAGGAGCTGCGATCGCCATGCTAATCAGGGGCGAAATTGCGGTTCGAAGTTTGATGGACCGTCCAAGTGCCAAGCCGGCCACAATGCCGACAATTGCTGACGCACCAAAACCCAGCACCACGATCACTGCTGTTTGCCACATGGCTGGCAGAAGTTCTCCCTTTGCCAACATCGAACCAAGGGCGCTCACAACCCGTGAGGGAGTTGAGAAATAGATCGGTTTGACGAAGTTGCCGCTCAATTGCCAGAGTGCAAGGAAGACGACAAGCGAAGCTGCACCCATTATTAGGCCCGGACCTGATTTGGATTTGGTGAGGAAATAGATCCCCCGTGCGGATCGACGCGGCCTAGAAATATGCGCGGAAGACATGTTCAAAAAACCTTGCTAATAACAGATACCAATCGCCAGCTCTGGCTGACCTTGGCTATCCCCCCTGGGGTCTAAACATATAATCTTTAAAATGCTAAGTCAAGTACTTCAGATCTGTTTGTCCCTGTTCCCAGCCTTATGGGGGAGCCATTTTCGGTGTCTGTAGGACGTGACCCTTTGATTCACGGAATCGAAATTTGATGGAGACACGCAGATGTGTTGAAAAGGTAGATCGGAAATTATTTCTGTTTTTAGTTCCTCAGTAAGAGGCGAAAAATCTATTGAACTGTTTTAACTTTCGCGTCGCTTACTCGTGTTGGTTGGGGTCTAAAAATCCGATTTAGCGGGCTTGGCTTAGAGGCTCGTCGTTTGTGATTCCTCATAGGCTGCGAGGCTTTGCTCCAGGTCAGAGGCTATGGCTTTGAATTTGACAGTGAATAGATTGAGTGTAGATGCGACCCATGACCCGTCTGTCATCGGGCAGCTGTCTGTGCTAGGAACGCCAGCTCAACGGAAGCTGGAAGCCGGCATTTTCGAGTAATTGGCCAGTAGTTCCGGCGGCCGCAAATTCGGACGGGCGATGGGCATGTCTTGGGCTGTCCGGTTTTTCAACGCCCCTCGAGACCTATCCTGCTGGCGCTGTCAATACAAAGTAAGTGTGTTTGTAACGATTATTGCGGGGTCGCAAAAGTTAATTTATCCGAAACGACAACGTGTCGCAGCGTGATACGCCTCACCACCTAGAGTACGCCAATCAGTAATCACGGTGAAGTTGATTCCAGGTTATAAAAAAAATGGGTATCAAAAATTCATCGCCAGAAAAGTAGTTGCTAGTTTGGGAAAAAAGCGGGAGGCAACGTTACTGCGCTAGTGCTGTTTCGCCACTGTCAGCTCCCATGTGGATACCGCACCTGACGTTGCTTTAAAAGGAAGGTAAATCAACAACATGAGAAGGTTATCAATATTAAAATTGCGTCGCGGATTAACAGCGGTGCTAACCATGGCTTTGGCGTTTGGCGTCTTGTGGGCTGTACCAGCCTATGCTGGCACCAACAGCTCAAACCTCATAGTTATCGACAATTTCACGTCGGGGAGCGGCAGCTGGTCAGCCTGCGGTAACTCGACATTTGACTACTACCAAAATCAATCAATAATTGGTGGTGCGCGCGAACTGGAGATGCGTGATGGGGGTAGCTGTATATTCGGACCCTATCCCGCACAGATGACAATAAACGCTGCTCAGGGAACAGCGGAGTGGTATGGGAATCATACCTACGCACCAGAGCAGGTCTTTGCTTACGGGACTGAGATTGGAACTTTTGGGCCGTCCTGGAGTCCAAGCCCAAACCAGGGCAAAGGTGTTGCCCTTAATCTCTCGCTTTCATTGAGTGATGAGATTGTTGTCAGCATGGTTGAGGTTCAGAATCCGTTCCTGTCGATTCGGCTCCGTGACGGAAATGGGAACACATTTTCCACCGGAACTTCTACGTTGGCTGCGGGGACGAACGTCTTTCCATTGTCAAGCTTTCCTGGTCTAACAGCGGCAGACGCAGCCAACATTGACGGCATCAGTTTCTCGGGAAGCAGCAATCTGACGCCGGGCGACATTGTTTCTCAATTTGCGATTAAACCGGGAGACACCACCCCTCCAGTAGCTGCGCCTACTCAAAATCCAGCTCCAAACAGCTACGGCTGGAACAACACGAACGTCACGGTTAACTGGAACTGGACCGACAGCGGATCTGGAGTCAATCTGAACGATTGCACTCAGGCCAGCACTTCTTCGGGTCAGGGTGCCGGCATCATCCTGACGGCTAGTTGTAGCGATAACGCTGGCAACGTGGGAACGGCAAGCTACAGCGTGAACGTTGACAAGACGCCACCTGTTATCACATACCTAAACAACACGGGCATTTATTCGGTGGCACAATCCGTGGCAATTTCCTGCGATGCATCTGACGCTCTCTCCGGAGTCGCCTCCGATACCTGCAAGAACGTCTCCGGACCAGCTTGGTCGTTTGGGCTCGGTACCTACACTGCGTCGGCAACTGCCATTGACAAAGCCGGGAACATTGGCTCTGGCTCGACTTATTTCACAGTTACTGTGGATTACCAGAGCTTGTGCGCACTTGTAGACGAGTTCGTGCCTAATCATGGCATAGCGAACAGTCTCTGTGTCAAGCTCGATACCGCTGCTGCCGCGGCGGCGCGAGGACAATCGAATGCGAACAAAAGCAGCCTGGTAGCGTTTGACAATGAGGTTGCTGCGCAAGCCGGAAAAGCGCTAACTTCCAATCAGGCCGCGCTTCTTACCAGATTTGCTTCTGCGTTATAGTTTCTTGTGTGAATGGGATTTCGAAGGGGCCTTCGGGCCCCTTCGTCATTTGCTTGAGACGTGGCGCCCTGTCGAATAGGCCAATTTTCATCGCAGTGTGCTGACACACAGAACCCGACGGCGGAGCCTTAGACGCCGGGCGACCTAATCTGGGTTGAAACTGCTTCTGACGGTAATTTCTCCCGCTCAGGCGATGCGATGTCATGGATGTGAAGCTCAAAGTTAGCACCGCCAGATTCCCTGGGCGGTTTCAGGCTTTGATGCGATGCCTGTTGAGTTATCCTTGGACGACGCTGTGAGCATGCTTGCAGCCTAAGCCTGCCGGGTGCCCAGGCATCGATCGCCGCCTAAAACTGAGGCATTTCAGATCCGATTAGCGCTGTCGGCAACATGTCGAGCGATAGCCCGCAAATCTCGGTAGCCTGTGCCGGAAAATTAAACGATTTTAGATTTAGAAGCAGCCGTCATCGACATAAAACGATATTTTTTATTTTTCTGCACCGCCCTGCAATAATTTTACCTATAATTTTGAGTTGCCTAAATGGTTCTTGGCGGGGTCATTTTTGTGAGCTATTTCGTGGGTGAGTTGCGATGTCGTAACAGTCCTTAGGCGGGCCGACTTCTAGGTGCGCTTAGAGCCCATATTCTAAACCGAATTTGCTATTGAGTCTTGTAGCCATACTGAGTAAGACAATTGTTTAGGTTGTGTCAGAGGGGTTCTGTAGATGGGTGATGTGCATGACAACTCAAACATCGGACTGCATACTTCCTCAAGCCTGCGCGGGCCAATTCTTCCTTTTTCGGATTTTTCCACCGCGTCGAAGGCTGTAGTCAGCTTCTTACATCAGCTGACGGAATTTGAACTCTGTGCTGTTACCAGAATTGATGAGAATGAGTTTCTTTTTCTAAGCGTTAATGAGTCAGCATATAAAATCAAGCCGGGCGACAGCCTCCCGTTGGACGGAACTCTTTGCGGTAGGGTCCTAGAGGGTAAGTGCCCCAGATTCGTAGGCAGCACCTCGAACGGTATTGAGGCTAACGCATTGTCGCAAATCGGGTTGGATCTCGGCGTCAAGGCTCACATCGGAATTCCGTTGGTGTTGGCTGATAAGAGTGTTTTTGGGACGATTTGTGCCATCAATCCCGACCCCGTGCCCGACCTGACCGAGCTACAAGTTGGCGCTATCGAGCTTGCGGCGCGCATGTTGTCCACGATTCTTTCGCTCGAGCTTCAGTCTTTGGATCAAAGACGTAGTTATGAGCGCGCCAAGATGGAGTCTGAAAGCGATGAGCTCACTAGCCTGTTGAATCGTCGGGGGTGGGACAGAGCGCTTCGCGAAGAGGACATTTTATGCTCGCAGTATGGCTTTTCAGCCTCCGTGATGGTGATTGACCTGGATAACCTCAAGATCGTGAATGATACCCAAGGTCACAAAGCTGGCGATGATCTCATACGCAAAGCGGCAGAGATAATCGAACAGACTTGCAGAGCTGACGACGTCGTTGCCAGAACTGGCGGAGACGAATTTGCCGTTCTGACAAAAGGTATCAGCCAGGAGGGACTCAGGGCCTTTGCCCGCAGAATCCGCATTGCATTGATGGTCGCAGGCGTCTCAGCTTCCGTAGGAACCGGAACCAGGAGCGTAGCAAAGTCTCTGGCTGATGCCTGGACGGAAGCGGACGAGGCGATGTATGTGTCGAAACGGTCGAAATTTCCCTATTAGCGGGGGCCTAGGTATATAAGTGCCGTAGCGGCCAATCGGAGATGGCAAGACAAGCCCGAATTTCAAGAACTATGATCACGTTCAAGAAGTCATTTCGATGAAAGTGAAAGACGCCATAGATTTTGAGGTGGGCCCAGTGAGTTTCCGACCCGTATTTGCAGCTATATTAGCGGCCGGCGAAGGTACGAGGATGAGATCCTCGAGGCCTAAAACTTTGGCCCGAATATGCGGGAAACCAATGGGAATGCATGTAATCGATGCACTTGCGTGTGCTGGCGTTGAAGACGCTGTAGTCGTGGTTGGCCACGAAGCTGAGCGAGTGAAGGCGTCATTGTCCGAGTCTGGACCCTCAGATATGAGAATCCGGTTTGTTGAGCAAGCCCAGCTTCTCGGCACTGGGGATGCTTTGAGCGTAGCCTTGACCGTATTGCCTGACAATTTGCGTTACAACGGGAGCGAAACTCCAATCGTATTAGTAGTGCCAGGCGACACGCCTCTTATCACGCCGGAGACTCTTGAAAAACTAGTCGATACCCATGTTGAATCCAGGGCTTCTGCAACCCTAGTCACGGCGGTGCCGGATGATGCTTTCGGTTACGGCAGGATAAT
>JAJYFX010000092.1:6246-7074 GCA_021785315.1 Actinomycetes bacterium
TCATCGAGGAGCGGGATGCCACAAACGAGCAAAAGGAAATCAAAGAAATAAACACCGGAATCTACGCTTTTAATCTGGACATTCTGGCGCCCACCCTCAGGCGTATTTCGCCAAAGAATTCTCAGCGGGAATATTACCTTACGGATGCGATTTCGATACTTTCGGAAATGGGGTACCTGGTTTCAGCGTTGCAAGTCGATGATGCTGTTGAAACTTTAGGGGTCAATGATCAGATACAACTTGCTGAAGCCGAGAAGCATTTCCGCCGGAGAATCAATCGCCTTTGGATGGCCAGGGGAGTCACAATGGTTGATCCTGATGCGGTTTATATTGCCGCTACCGTTGAGATTGGAAAAGACACGACGATCTGGCCGGGGGTGCATCTTGCCGGAAACACTCAGATTGGCAGCTCCGTGGAGATCGGACCGGACACGAGGCTCCTAGACTGCTCGGTAGGGGATGGAGCAAGAGTAACGCGATGCGAGGCTTCATGGGCAGATATTGGTGCTGGTGCAGTTGTCGGTCCATGGGTTGTTCTTTCACGCGGTGCTAAGGTTGAACCCGATTCTTCGACTGGATCTTTCATAACACTAAGGTAGGAAAAGTGGAGCTCGTTCCCAGGAAGCGGCTTGAACTCTATTCGGGTAGATCTCATGCTCAGCTTGCACTTGAAATTGCCGAAAACCTTGATGTGACATTGGGCAATGTCGTACTCAAGGAGTTTGCCGATGGCGAAATTCACTGCAGGTTTGGCGAATCCGTGAGAGGCAAGGATATTTTCATCGTTCAGACGCATTCGGGGCCTGTCAATGATTCGCTTATGGAGCA
>JAJYFX010000001.1 GCA_021785315.1 Actinomycetes bacterium
TCTTTAGGCGTGCGAATTCCCGATTTTGTGTTGTAGACAATTGCATTGTGGTGGAACCCGCGAACAAGGAAGACTGGCAGGGCAGTAAACGCCTTGCCGTGGGCCTTGGCGCAAATATAGGTTGTAATAGCCATCTCGCAAACGTCCCATTCGAGCCCGCGCACCATTCGTCGAAATGCCTGAACCAGTACCGGCACCTCTTCGAAATCCAATTCGAATCCATCTGGTTTTTCAGTTCCGTTTTTTAAGGCCTCATTGTTGCCTTGCGTCCGGCTTACCGCCGTTAGGTGCACTTTTCCCATGACTTTCTGTCCTTCGTTGATAATAATTACCGAGGGATATTACAGAGTGATGAAGCGATTATTACATTTGTGATACCGAAGTCATTACCAATGTGATAATACGGATATTAGCAACGTGACGGGACTGATTATTGCCAGCGTGATACAGCCCGGGAGGCTCACATTGAAAGCTCACTAGGCTGTCACGTCAACGAAAGTATACTGGCGACATAAAGTACAGAGCAAGGATAAGCGATGAATAAGAACGTTTTGGCGGCAGTCAGAACCGGACCAGGTACGACTGAGCTAAGAGAATTTCCCATGCCTGATGTCCCTGAAGGCAGCGCTTTAATGAAAGTTGAAGTAGCAGGGATTTGCGGCACCGACGTAAAACTATATTCCAAGCCGACAATACCAGGTCCTGTCATCATGGGTCATGAAAATATTGGAATAGTCTCCAATGCCTCTCACGAATTCATGGAAAGAAAAGGCGTCAAGAATGGCGACCGCATCTTTGTGGAGCACTATGTTGGTTGCTTCAATTGCCAGTGGTGTCATATCGGCGAATACCGTCACTGCGAGGGTACCGACTGGAGGACTAATCCTGAGGCGCGCCGATATGGATACACCTCAGCCGAGAACCAGTACAACCTCTGGGGCGGCTTCGCCGAGTACATGTATCTCCCATGGAATGCGGTAATTCACAAGGTGCCCGACAATGTTTCGGCTGAGCTGGCAGGAATTGTCACCCCGATGTCTAACGGAATCCAATGGGCTCTCATTGACGGCGGCGTGGGTTACAACTCTACCGTGTTGATACAGGGTCCAGGCCAACAGGGACTTTCCCAGGCGGTGGCGTGCAAGCAGGCGGGAGCGTCCCTTGTGATCGTTACCGGCACTACCAGGGATAAGGCTCGTCTTGAACTTGCCAAAATATTGGGTGCCGATGCGGTCATTGACGTGCAAACCGAAGACGCACTTTCCCGCGTAATGGAGATAACCAGCGGCAAGGGGGTTGACGTGGTACTTGACTGTACCTCGGGTGCAGGGACGACCCCCATCCTTCTTGGCATTGACGCGCTAAAGCGTCGAGAGGGAACACTGCTGGTGCAGGGGGAGCTTGCCGCTTTCCCGGACTTCCCTCTCAAGAAGCTGACTGAAAAGGCGATAACCATAAAGAGCGCTCGCGGACACAGCTATATGGCCTGCGAACTAGCGCTTGCCCAGCTTGCCTCTGACAGGTTTCCCCTTAATCTGCTCACCACCCATCGGTTTGGCCTGGCGGAGGTGGACCGCGCCATAAAGGCGGTTGGAGGCGGGGAGCCCGATGTCATCCACGTCTCTTTGATGCCGTGGCTTGGTAAGGAGGGCTCTGAATAATGGGCGTGGTTTATAAGAATATTCGTCGTGCTGAATCTTCGGTTGTCGATGCTTTTGGCGGCCTTGGAATAGCGACAATCCATGAAGCACAGGATCGTACCGGTCTGCTCGCTTCCAGCATCAATCCGATTTTCAGAGGAAGGCGGATCTCAGGAAGCGCGGTAACAGTCAGCGTGGCGCCTTGCGACAATTGGATGATTCACGTAGCCATCGAGTGGTGCAAAGATGGCGACATTCTGGTAGTGGCGCCGACCTCGCCTTCTGATGCCGGCTTCTTTGGCGAACTTCTTGCCACGTCAGCTAGCGCGCGCGGCGTGCGCGGACTTGTCATAGATGGAGGTTGTCGCGACGTGGCGGAACTTGAGGCCATGGATTTTCCGGTGTGGTCTAAGTGCATCTCAGCCACCGGCACCGTCAAAGAGACTCTTGGCTCGGTGAATATCCCTGTCGTTTGCGCAGGGCAATTAGTGCAACCGGGAGACGTGGTTGTGGCAGATGATGATGGAGTGGTCATAGTTCCCAGAAGAAATGCCCCCCAGGTGCTCGCAGCCTCTATAGCACGCGAGGAGAAGGAAGCTGTGTCGCGCGCCCGCTATCAAAAAGGAGAGCTGGGCCTCGATTTCCACGGAATGCGTGATCGCCTGTTGAAAGAAGGACTGACATATATCGATGAGCTAGCGGCCGAGTGAGATTCCGGTTGCGCCTGCTAGCAGCTAGTAGATAGGTTTCAAATGATCATTGACTGCCATGGCCATTATACGACGACGCCGCCTTCACTCCAGGTATTTCGTGATGCGCAGCTTGCCCGGCTTGCGGATCCGAGTTTGACTAACCCAATCCCTGGTGAAATTAGTGACGAGGAAATCCGCAAAAGCGTCGAGGACAACCAATTGAGGGTATTGCTTGAGCGCGGGAGCGACATGATGATATTTTCTCCCAAGGCATCCGCAATGGCGCACCATGTACCCGATCCCGGTACCGCATTGGAATGGGCTCGCGTGAACAACGACCTCGTGCATAGAGTCGCGATGATGTTCCCCGATAATTTCGCTTCAGTCTGCCAATTGCCCCAGACGCCAAATGGGTCGCTTGACAGTCCCATTGCCGAGCTTCGCCGCTGCGTCGAAGAGCTTGGATTTGTTGGCTGCAACCTCAATCCTGACCCCTCGGGCGGATTCTGGACATCCAAACCGCTAACCGACGAGTACTGGTTTCCACTTTATGAAACTATGGTCGAACTCGACGTGCCAGCGATGATTCACGTGTCTGGTTCCTGCAACGAGAACTTTCATGCCCTTGGCGCACACTATTTGAATGCAGATACCACAGCGTTCATGCAGTTCATCGAGGGGGACCTGTTTTCGCGTTTTCCAACTCTTCGCTTTGTCATTCCTCATGGCGGCGGTGCCGTTCCTTACCATTGGGGTCGCTACCAGGGTCTTGCCGAAAGGCTGAAGCGACCAAAACTCGACGGCCACATCATGGGCAATGTGTTCTTCGATACATGTGTTTATCACCAAGCTGGCATTGATCTTTTGACCAGGGTCATCAGCGCGGACAACATACTGTTTGCCTCGGAAATGCTAGGAGCGGTTCCCAATATCAAGGATCCGGAGACTGGTCATTACTGGGATGATACAAAGAGGTATGTTGATGGCGCGAATCTGACAGAGAAAGAGGCCAGGAGCGTGTTCGAATTGAATGTACGCCGCGTTTATCCGCGTCTCGATGCTCAGCTAAAGGCTCGAGGGCGGTAGCCCGGGAAGTCCGGGTAGCGTCTGGGTTCGATGCGACCTATTGCCGAGCGGGTGCGGGTGTACTAAGATGGCAGGTAAACGCTAATAAAAAATGCCTGGCTGGGCCGAAGGTGGTTCACATAATTGCCTAGGGCCGCGGGCCTGGCCTAATTGCTTGTTTGGTTGGCAATTTCGGGATTTGTGTTGAGGGCATCGCAGCAAAAACATACATGTTGAATTGACGAGTCTGACTTTGAGCAAATGGTAGAATGATTCGGTACTTAAGGCTCGGGCAACATCAATTTTAGAGGTATGACTCATGACAAATCGGTCGGCGAAAGGAACTAAGAATGCTTAGACAAGAAATCAATGAGCTTCTGACTAGAACTGGCCCCGGAACAGAAATGGGCGATTTGTTCAGGCAGTACTGGATCCCTACCTTGCTTTCTGAGGAACTTCCAGAAAATGACTGTCCTCAGGTTCGCGTGAAGATCCTTTCGGAAAGGTTGATCGCGTTTCGCGATTCGCAGGGCCGATATGGATTGGTTGACGAATTCTGTGCTCACCGTGGAGTATCGCTTTGGTTTGGAAGGAATGAGGACAACGGCCTGCGCTGCGCATATCACGGGTGGAAATATGACGTCACTGGCCAGTGCGCCGAAGTGCCGTCGGAAGCGTCAAATAGCCGGTTCTGCGCAAATGTCAAGCTCAAGTCGTATCCGCTTGTCAGAGTCGGAGATGTTCTTTGGACATTCATGGGAGACCCTGAGCAGACTCCGCCGCTTCCCGAATACGAATTCGCGCATGTGCCTGCTTCGCAGACGTTTACTTCAAAGCGGCTTCAAGAGTCAAACTGGTTGCAAGCACTTGAGGGCGGTATTGACTCCAGTCACGTCTCTTTCCTCCACTCCAGTGGTTTGCAGAGTGATCCGCTGTTCATGGGCGCTGAAGGGAACAAGTACAACCTGGGAGATTACAAGCCGTACTTTGAAGTCGTCGATGCACCGGGCGGGCTATTTATCGGCGCCCGTCGAAATGCCGAGGAGGATTCATACTATTGGCGTATCACTCCGTGGCTGATGCCCAGCTTCACAATGGTGCCCCCTCGGGGAGACCACCCCATGCACGGACATTTCT
The DNA here is from genome assembly GCA_021785315.1 of Actinomycetes bacterium. The sequence goes on from JAJYFX010000001.1 coordinate 4,535, forward strand.
GGGTTCCAATCGATGATGAGAATTGTTGGGTCTACACCTTCGACTATCAGCCGGTGAGGGACCTTACGCAAGCTGAGCGGCAGGCGATGAAAGACGGTTATGGAGTGCACAGCGAAAACATACCTGGCACCTATTTGCCTGTTCGTAACAAGAGCAATGACTATCTGATGGATCGCGCAGCCCAGAAGCGTGGGGAGACCTTCTCCGGAGTGGCTGGTATAGCCATTCAAGACGCTTCGCTCCAAGAGAGCATGGGACCGATCGTGGACCGCACCAAGGAGCGGCTCGCCACCACTGACGCTGGAATTATCAAAGCACGGGCGAAACTGCGCAAAGCGGCGTTGGCACTCAGGGATGAGGGCAAGACTCCCGAGGGCGTTGATCCTGCTCACCATCGAGTGCGTTCGGCATCTGTGGTGCTGCCAAGAAATGAGTCCTTCATCGAATCTGTGTCGGATAAGTTGAAGGTGCAGCCCGGAGTGCGTCAGGCTTCGGTCTGATATGTCAGGATGGACCGCCCAGGGCAAGGCAGCACAGGCGGCGTCCGCGGCGGAGTTGCGCTATCGCATGAGTTATCCCTTGGCGCCATCCCGCGGTGTGCGGGTGGTTGCGCTTGATTCCGGAGCAGAGAGCGTTGTGCGCAAGGTGGCCGCCTCGTCGACCTGGAATAAGGTGAGATTCTATGCTGCTGAGACTATTTTGAATTCTCATGGTATTCACAGTGCTCCGGTCGAGGTCGTATTGCACGGATTAGATGGGGCTGAAGAGTCCCTCAACGACGAACTAGAGGATGTTGATTCCACGATAATGGTCGCGACCAGTGATTTTGGCTCCGAGGCTGCCGCGACGATTGGTGCGGCATGTTCGGTGCGCGGAATCATGACTGCTGGGCTCGTTCACGGCGAGGACACCGAGCATACGGTGTCAGCACTTCGCCCATATGCCCAGGTTCTTCTTGTTCCCGCAGATGATGGCGATCTTGAAGCTATTTTGACAGCCATGCGGGCTTAGTCGTAAAGCGAATGTGTCTATATTTCGAAAGGACTAGCAGATGGATCCTAAAGTAACTGTCCCAAAGCTTCGGGAGATGAAGAGGAGCGGGCACAAGATTGTTGGCGTAGTCGCTTGGGACTATCAGATAGCGCGAATTGTAGATCAGGCTGGCGTTGACCTCGTCTCAGTGGGGGACACCGTCGGTGTCAACTTGTGGGGTCAAGCGCACCCTCTTGAAATCACGATGGATCAGCTTCTCGTGGTGTGTAAAGCTGTGCGCCGGGGAGTGAAAAGGGCGCTTGTTAGCTGTGATTTTCCGTTTGGACCGCTCCAGCAGGGAACCAAGAACGCAGTGAAGGCCGCTATCAGGCTGGCCAAGGAGGCAGGAGCTGATTTGGTGAAGCTGGATGGCGCAGCGGACTTTCCCGACGCCGTTACTGCGATCGATCGCGCAGGGATCCCGGTAATCGCCCAGTTCGGAATTACGCCACAGACAGCCTTGCGATATGGAGTAACTTACAGTTCGACTCCTTCCAAGGATTCGCAGATTCCACCGGAAATGACAGAGGCATTTATCGGGGAGGCGAGGCGTCTTGAAGCCGCAGGAGCCTCCTTGCTCAATTTCACCAATTCCGGGCCGATAGTTGGAGCCGCGGTAGCCAAATCCGTATCAATCCCAGTGCTGGGCGGATTCGGTGGCGGCCCATGGCTGGATGGGCGAATCCGGATGGTTACTGCCGCCATCGGGTATAGCGCAAATGCCATCGACAAGGAGCCAGATGACGCATATGTTAATGTGGCCAGGCTCACCTTGGACGCAATAAACGCCTATTCGCAAGACGTTCGGGCCGGCAGACAGATCAAGGGTGGCATCCAGTCATAGCGACTTCACTTTTTCCGCTGCTGTCTCGCGTGTCTGTTGCCAGTGGAATTCCACGGGGAAAGCAAGCTGATTCTGTGCGACAATCAATTATCGGCGGGCACAGGCCAACATCGCGACCAAGTTCGAAGATTGATAGACCTGTTGCGAAAAAGGGGCTTTCACACCGGTCGATGTTGAGCTGATTCGACCGATGCGGTTTGCAGGGGAACCCATCCAGCCGCTGTTTCCTCGAGGGTTCTAGCAACGCGGCGAAGGAACGACCGCACCGTGGCAGCCGCAATGCGCGAGAGCAGTGTTTCATCAAGAACTTGTCCTGCCCGACCAAGCGGGGGTCGATAGCGGCCAATGAAGGCCAGTTCCGACCGTTCTGGGTCCAGCGCGGAGAGGCGCAGCTTACCCTCAAGATGTGGAAATAGTCCAGTCGGCCCTGTCGCCTGCCAGGTGAAAGGGATCACAAGGGCTTCGTCGCTTCCCTCTGGCTCGCCCAGGTGCACCGCTACGATTTTTCCGAGCCAGGATGCTCCTCCTGGTCCGACGCGCACTCGTATGGCCTCTCCCTCCGCAGATGCCGCTTCGACGTGGGGAGCTAGCCAAGATCCGCCCAACCTAAGCTTTGCCGCTACCCTTGCTGCCGCTAGCTCAATTTGAACCGAGTCGGCAACGGACATTGTGACTGTCGTGCCTCGATGAGCATCCGCAGGGACGGGGTATGTTCCGGCTTCAATTGCCCGCGAACGTTCGGCGATTTCTGCAAGACTTGTTGAAGCCAATTCCTTACGAAGAGCGGCACTTGCCGGACCCCAGGTTTCATGGAGGGGACATACCGCGTCCCACTGGCAGGGACCTTCCCCGAGCGTGCAGGCTTCGGGGAGAAGCGGGCCTTCGCCTGCTTCGACGACTTCGAGCAAACTCATTTCTGCGGGATGGCGTGAAAGGCGATAACCTCCGTCCTTTCCGGACGAGGAGACAGCCAGTTTGGCTTGGACGAGATTGCCGAGAATTTGGGACACGAACGTTCGAGGAATGTCCATCTCCGACGAGACTTGATGCCTTTTGGTCGGGATACCCGACTCGTAAGAGCAGGCAAGGCAGATCGCAGCGCGTACTACGTAATCGCCTCGCTTCGAGAGTGTCAAATTCACAGTCTAAGTATAGCCACGAACTTTATGATAGGTCGAATGCAACACGTTGATTGAGTTAGTCCCACCATCCCTGCGAGTCCTACGCATGCAGACATAGGGAGACAAAACCGAGCAGGAAGGCTACTGGGCGAAGATATGAGGACTCGAAAAACTCATGAAGTATTCAGCCAATGGCAGGTGCGGCAGACTCGCACGGTTTCTGATCAACTTCCGAATTCATACTCCGCCGATGCGGCTGCAGTAGCAACGTCGGTGGGATAAGTACGCAAGGCCCAGAGGAGAATTATCCCGCTTGCGAGAAAAGGAACCAGCATAACGGCAAATGTGGGACGAAGGCCAATCACATCCGACAAGCTACCGAAGGCGAGGGGAGCCAACGCCTGAGCCGAGGTTCGGAAAAGGGAGCGCACGCCTTCAGCACGCCCCCAGAGTAAGGGCGGCATGATGTCCAGACGTGCTGCATCGATTGGCGGATTTTGGGCGGTAAGGGCGAAACCTGCCGCGATAACGTATGGAAGAGCGGTGATAGCGCTTCGTGTCGCAAAAGCCGGCACAAATAGAAAAGTTGTAATTATCGCCGCAACTGCGGCGACTAGAACTCGCCCGCCAAGCCGGCCCCGCTTGATGAGATTGTCGCCGAGGCGTCCGCCCACGAGGACCCCAAGAATGGCTCCGCCGCCTATGAACAAGAGCAGCAAATTGCCTAATAATTGTTGGACGTGGTACTGCTCTTTAACGAACTCCAATCCGAAAGTCTCCACCCCCGTCAAGAAGAAATAGCTGCAGACACCGGAGATTACGAGCAAGACATTGGTTCGTATGGCCAGAACGTAACGCACCATCGCAATGATATTCATTTGCCGAGGGTCACTTCTAAGAACCGAATCTGGGTCTGGCTGTATTCCAAGCCGGTCGGCCAATTCCTGAGCGTCGGTAGGCCTCGCTCCTGCATGGAGTCCAGCTCCGTCAGCATCGTCTGGCCGGCGGCGTTGCTCATCTGCACGTCCTTGATCTGTAAAGTGTTCGCGGAATTCGTGTCTGGCGGTAGGCCGGTTATCGTTTGTTGTCCAGCTGTCCGAATCCATACTGTTCCCGGCCATGCGCTGACGCATTTTCACCTCTCGCCCTCCGATGATTCTCAGAGCACCGGGCTCCATATGGCTGGGGCCACCACGGGCTGGTTCTGGCAGATGAATCAGGGCCCATGCCAGGGGAATAGTTGGGACCGCCAGAATAGCGAAGGCGATCCGCCACGATATGTCGGCCAAATCTCCGGTGATTAGAAAGCCGGCGCCGGCTCCAAGAAGTTCGCCGGCGAGCACATAGCCGTAGATTTTCCCTCTCTCGCCTGCAGGAAAGTAGTCACCGATAAGAGATGCAACTCCAGGACCGGATACGGCAGTGATGGCGCCTAGGGCTAGCCTGGCAACCATTAGCTGGCCGAAGTCGGTTGAAAATGCGCTCAGAAACATCACGATGCCCCATAACGTCACCGTAACTGAGATCACTGCTATGCGATGTGCACGGTCAACGAGGATTCCGAAAGGAATGCTGAATATGGCGGCTACGACGGCCGTGACAGCTACCAACAATCCAATATCAGTGTTCGAGATGTTGAGACTTTGTCGCAGCTGCGTGGCAGAAGCACCGACTGTGGCGATGTCAGCACTGTTTAGGGCGAGGACGCCCGCCAAGAGAAGAATGACACGCATACGAGCAGGTCCTCCGAAAAGCAGCCGGAGGGCATGCCAACCGCTTTTTGCGGTATGAACCAGCCAGGCTCGCAATGAAGCCGTCAGACTTGGCCGATCACGTACCTCACGGTTTATTGGTGCGGAATCAGCCACATTTTCCTACTTACACTGAGCCGTACTGATTTAGTAATTGAAGACTGTTCAGGTTGGTAACGGAGATCAGTTGGATCTCTGTTAGATGAGCATAGTACGCGTTTTTTTGGAAACTCTGGCAGCATTCGAGGATGCCAGGCGCCTTGCATGAACTTCCATAGCGTAATTTGAAAATGAGTTATCTAGGACGTTGACATTGGACGGCTCATCCGCAATGAATGCGCAGTGAGCTCTGCGTATAAGTTCTGAAGCCTCGGTTTTGATTCTAATTTCTGATTCCCTGTCCTCACGGTGTGGTCTACGCGATCGCCTGGCAGCGCTGTAGCTGATAATTTTATTCAAATTCATTCACTGGCCTTTAAAGTCGGGCTGTAGTTCCCACTTTCGAATACTCAGGCCTTGGGCGTAGAACAACGCGAATACCCTTTTCTTCGTATAGGTTGACCGCTGCTCCAATCAATTCGATCGCCGTGCCGACCGTAGTTTCATTTTCGCCCAATCCCGCAACCGCGCCTTCTTGAAAGTCCGCCTCTCCAAAGAAATCGGCTACAAGCCGAGACGACGTGCATCCATATTTTTCGCCTGGCGCTGCCAGTTGTGTGAGCTTCGTGGCATTCATGATTGCGATACGGGAAGGAAGACTGAGAGCCTCGCTCTGGTGATAGGTAACGTAGATTCCGGAGACCCCGGTCTCGTTTTGCAGCCTTTTCAATTCCCCACTCATAACTCGGGCAAAGAGGTCTTACGGTAATGTGTCAAGGCTGTTGTCTTCCCTGGGTTCCGTCACGACCAACAATTGATTGTTCAGGGGAGCTGATTTTCTGCCGGAAACCTTTGAGCCTTAAACCATACGATGAGCCAGAATGTTTTTCCCGAGGTTTCGATCCCCGGTACCATGAATTCTGCGATATCCGGTTATGGGCAGCTTCATCGTCGTCAGACAATTAGATCCAAGCTAGCCTCAAGCTTTTCCAGAGGTCATCTGAATGTCAGCGGCTGGAACCCAGTAGCCGCATTTGCTGCTGTGCGACGATCAAGGCAGCCTAATATAGCCGTGCTTTGCCTTCCAAAGGAAGTACTTTTCGAACGCAAGTTTCATAGCGTGAGCCTGGGGACCGGGGATCAGAATCCCGTGGCCCCTTGGCGGTAGCATCTTGTCGGCCAATATGATCACTCCGTTATTACCGGCATCCATCACGCACACGGCTGGCATATCCCCGAACGCCTCGTGTGTTACGAGAGGCTCTCCCTTGATCTGCGCAGCAATGTTTCGCGCAGCCACGTGGGCCATGCGCTCTGTCGGAAAACCGGTCTTTGGTATACCAACAGGCACGGCCGTCTGCCATGGCGCATTCACCTGAGCTGCTATCCCAACCGCGTAGACGTCGTCGTACGATTCGCTTTGATAAGTGTCCCGAACCCTAACGTATCCCTTGTCGTCGCTGAGTTCTGGCATTGCTTTCAAAAAATCCTGGCCGACAAATGGGGGAACTATCATCGCGTAGGAGAAATCTAGCGCCTTGCCGTCACCAAGAACCATCCGGCCCTCATCGACATGGTCTATTGACGAGTTGACTAACGGGGTGATGTGCTCCTTTTTTAAAAACAGTCCCAAAAGACTTTCGCCATGTGGAAGCCCACCGATACCGAAATGCCCTAGAAACGGCTCGGACGAGACAAAGGTGAGTTTCACCTTGCTCTTGAGCCCCGCTTTGCGCAGCTGATGCGACGTGTTGAACAAATACTCGTACGCGGCTCCAAAGCACCCGGCACCCTGCGATGCGCCTATAACGATATCGCCTGGATTTTTAAGAAACTTTCGCCATCCTTCTCCCGCCTGAATGGCATCTTCCATAGTGGTAATCGTGTATGCGTTGCCATTCGGACCAAGGCCTGGCACTACAGAGAAGTTGTTGCGGTAACCTGTGGCAATTACGAGGTAGTCGTAGTTGTAATTCCCCACGTTGGTGGTAACGCTCTTTCCCTTTAGATCAATTGTTGATGCCTCGCCCTTCACGAAATCAATCCCGTGCGCCTCAAAGGTCGGCGCTAATGGGAATGTTAGGTCCGAAGGGCGGCGCTTTCCAAACGGAAGCCAAATTAACGAGGGGTTGAAGATGAACTCGTCGGACATAGATACCACTTTCACGTCCACCTCTGCGCCGAGTTCGTGATGAACAGCAAGTGCGGCGGTAAGCCCGCCGAAGTTGCCACCTAGAACAAGGACTTGTTTCCCTGCCATTTACCGCCTCCAATACACTTCCGGCATAGCTCTGTGTGCCGCTGGAGCGGACCATAGCACGTTGCTGCTGGCGAGTAAAGGGGAATTCTCGGGGTATGAGCCGGTGTCCAGCCAGCGTGCCTGTTGTCGACAATCGAGCTTCGTTCCCAGTGCCCGAAATGCCAGCTCAGCAACCTTGGGCTCACCAGTTCGGGCATTGGCGGCGGAAGTCCCGGAGCTGTTGGTCGCTCTTCTTTCGCGGCGTGGGCAGTGCGGCTTGAAACCGTGATTTTTTGATGGTCGGATCAGAAAATATCATGATTCTGCTCATGCGAATGCTGGTAAAGGTATACCAGCGGTTTAAATGTAAACGTCGTAAAATTGCTGCTGGCGAAGTACGAAAGAATGGCGCGTCTCTGGAAGCCATACCTGCAATATTCATGATATGCAACTTCTACCTGCCCCGGCAAATACCTGCCGCTTCTGCAGCAAATGGGGGACTTGAAGCCACCAGAATTGCGTGCCGTGAAAGTAGCACATCTACACTGAAATAGCGGAAAGGGTGAGGAGCTAGGCTCCCTTCAGCCGGCTGCCCGAGACCTTTCCCGAGCGTTACGATGACCTTGATATTTAAAAGGTGTGGCTAATAAATGGTGGTTCTGGCGTGGGGCCCTAAGGCCAATTGCCCAGCAAAACCTTGGTGTTCGCCTATATTTCAGCCATATCGCTGGGAGACGCTTTGCTCATTGGTTTCGCTTTGCGGGCTAGCCAGTCGAGGCTATTAATCTGACAATTCGCGTCCAAGGATGGATTGCAGTAGTTGGAGAGTCGGGTGGGATTGGGTTGCGGATTTGTTAGATGCAAGCGTTTCTCTAACTTCATAGTTTGATCACATGATAAGACTTTCACAATTTCCGGGCCGCTGGCCAGGGCCGGATAGCCAGCGAGAGAGTGGCGAATCCTCGTATCTTCCTGGTTTGCAAGCTCCATTGCCATTCTTACGCTAGGTATAGGTGTATGGATGTTTCGACCTCGAATCGCGCTTTGATGGAGGAGCAGATTTTATGGAGGAGCTTCTAGTGTTTGAATTGCAGTTCATGATGCTTTGCAATTGGACACACCTAGTTTCCTGTGTTTTTGTCGCAAAACTGGAGCGTGGATTACCAAATCTGCGACAACTGTCCTCACACGCAGAGTGGTCACCTACCGAAAATTCAACAGATTGAATTTGCACAAGATTCGCTACACAACCGAGAGTTGGTCACTAAGGCTCGTTTCCGTTTCTATGGCACTCACCCTTCGGCACTTTTCTCCGCTGAACCTGAGCAACAGACTCCGGCGATCGTGATCGCCGGAGATCACGATCGACACCATTTCGCACTTATAAGCCGAGCTAGGATCGAGCCAAGATCGAGGGTTCATGCAGTCTAAAGCCTCGTCGGGTCGTTATGGACGGGTATGCTGCTGCAGCCCCACGCTCTTAGGTATGGACGAGCCGTCAACCGACCCACGCAGAGTCACTTCTGCGGAAAGTGTGACTCAAGTCATTTGCGGCTATAATCAATTTCCGATAGACGGAGTTTTTGGACCGTGGTGTGGAATGAACTGGGGCCTGGGTGATTCGGAGTTCAGTCGCTTATTTCCAGTCCACTTGATGGCGGAGAGTAAAGGAAGGTAGGTAGAGCTGTTGCAGATGCTACCCATGTGGAGCGACTATGGCACGGTGGCTGGCACCGTGCTTAGCCGCTTAACGCAGTCGAAACGTTTAGCGCAAACCAGCAGTTGTAGGCTGCAAGGCGGTTGATATGGCTAAGTTGATTCTAAACAGGGTGATTTCTTCGATCCCGCTACTATTCGTCGTCTCAATAGTCACGTTTGTGCTTGAGGCGATAGTCCCCGGGAATGCTGCCAGGTCGATCGCCGGGACATCACTGCCGCCCGCTCAATACGAAGCATTGCGAGTGAAGCTGGGACTTAATTTGCCGCTCTGGAAGCAGTATGAACTGTGGATTGAACGTCTGCTTCACGGAAGCCTAGGGACGTCGTTATTCACTAACCAGCCAGTCGTGACCGAGTTAAATTCGAGGCTGCCTGTGACGCTAGTTCTCGTAGCTGGAGTGTTCGTTGTCTGCACGACAATTGGGGTGTTGCTGGGAACGCTTAGCTCGATACATGAGGGGAGACTCGGCAAAGCATTAGACGCGCTTTCGATGGTTGGGCTCTCCTTGCCGAATTTCTGGGTAGCGCTCGTGTTCATCTCAATTTTCGCGATTTCGTTGAAGGTTCTTCCGGCAACTGGATACACCTATTTCACCCAGTCCCCGATGGAATGGCTGAAAGGAATCATTCTGCCAATAGCAGCCTTGGCCCTTGCGCCGATAACTATTATTGCAAAGCAAACTAGAGACGCGATGCTAGACGCACTCGGTGGCACCTATATCCGGAGCCTACGTGCGTGTGGGATCTCTGAACGATCAATAATCTGGAAACATGCACTTAAAAATGCGGCAATTCCGGTAGTTACCATCATCGGTGTCGTCATGATCGTGACGTTAAGTGCAACGGTTTTTATCGAAGCAGCTTTCGTCCTTCCTGGATTAGGAAGCTTGGCGGTACAAGCTACCGAACAGCATGACCTCCCTGTGATAGAAGGCATAGCCCTTTATTTCACTTTGATAACGGTAGCGGTAAATCTCCTAGTGGATGTTGCCTACGGTTGGCTGAACCCGAAGGTGCGTGTTTCGTGATCGGCATTGAAAACCTTGGCGACGTGATTTCTGTTCATGACGCGGAAAGCGTGCGGCAGGGCTTTATTAAACGTGTATGGCATAAGCCACTGGGCATGATTTCGGTTACGTATCTGGTCGTGGTGATAGTTGCGTGTGCTTTAGCATCGCTTATTGCACCGTATAATCCACTAACTCAAGACCTGGCGTCGTTTCAACAGGGGCCATCCCTAGCTCACCTCCTGGGAACAGACAGTCTCGGTCGTGATGTATTGAGCAGACTGTTGTTTGGAGGTCAAGCGACGCTCATCGGAGTGGCTGAAGCATCACTAACCGCATCGGTGATTGGAATCACTCTTGGATTGATTGCTGGATATTTTGGAGGATGGTTTGACCGATTAGTCGGCCGCATAGTTGACCTGATTATGTCGTTACCTACCATCATCATTCTTTTATCGGTCATCATCATCTTCAATCAGAGCATGCTCTCAGCAATGGTCACCTATGGATTCCTGGGGTCAATGGCAGTGTTACGAGTCGTGCGAGGTGGAACTTTGGCCGCACGCGAAGAACAGTTTGTCGCAGCTGCAAAGGTATCCGGGTTATCTAATCGACAGATCATCGTTAGGCACATCGTCCCTCGGGTGGCTGGGCCGATCATTGTTCAAATTTCGATATTCTCCTCTTCTGCCTTGGTGGTCCAAGCAGGACTCAGCTTTTTGGGCCTTGGAATAGCTCCACCAGCTCCAAGCTGGGGCGGCCTTATAGAAGAAGCCCAACAGGTACTTTTAGGAGATCCTTGGCTACTGGTGCCTTCGGGATTGATCGTTGCTCTAACTGTTTTAGCTCTCGGGCTATTTGGTGATGCTGTAAGAGATACGACACACGAAAGATGGTCGAGCGGAGGCGGTTTTTCTCGCAAACTGTCTCTTAAACATACGTCACAAGCATCTGAACATTCTACGGATAACTCTGAAATGCCCATAGGCGCGGTGCTTTCAGTGAGGGATCTTTCCATAGCGCGTGGATCTGGAAGGGTATCGGTCGATGTTGTAAGTGGGATCAACTTTGATTTGTTTCCCGGAGAAAAAGTCGGGGTAGTTGGCGAGTCGGGCTGCGGTAAGACCTTGACCATGTTGGCCATAATGGGCCTGCTGCCAAAGGGACTATTTGTTACCAGTGGGACGCTGAGGATCAGAGGGAAGAATTACTCGTTATCTGATCCGAAATCCCTTGCAGGTCTTCGAGGGACAGAAGTTGGAATGATATTTCAGCAGCCTGTGCCGTCCTTGGATCCTGCTTTTAGAGTTGGACATCAACTCGATGAAGTCATTCGCCAACATTTTGGCATTTCACGAAGGCAAGCGCGGGAAAAGACTTTAGAGCTACTTGGGCGAGTCAGTCTGGACGCAGAGGTTATTTACAAGAAATATCCGAGCGAACTGTCCGGTGGAATGGCCCAGCGTGTCGCGATCGCCCGGGCCTTGGCGGGAAATCCGAGTGTATTGATAGCGGACGAGCCGACCACGGCCCTAGATGTAAGCATCCAGGCCGAGGTTCTTCAGCTCATTAGGAATCTCGTCGAATCCACAACAATGTCGGTCATATTGGTTACACATGATTGGGGAGTGATCGCGGACATGTGCGACAGGGCACTTGTACTGTATGCGGGTCAAATTGTTGAAGTTGCAGAGATTTCAGAACTTTGGAATCACGCACGTCACCCATATTCCTTCGAACTTCTTAAGGCAAATCCGCATTTTGCAGAGCGAGGAAAGCCTTTGCCGACCATTGATGGGAGAGTGCCTGAACCGGGTCAGCGTCCGGTGGGCTGTTACTACAGTCCACGTTGTAAAGTATCTTCAGAGGATTGTGACCTAGGCGCCATTCCAATGGTGAGTTTCGGCCATGATTCGAACCAAATGGCTAGGTGTATTCATTCGGAACGCCTTGCCTCAAGTGTTGGTGAATCATGAACAAGCCGCTACTCAGTGTCAATGAGCTGTCTATATCGTATAGAACGCGTGGGCGCGAGAACGTTTTGCCTGCTCTTAGAAGGGCAACATTTGATGTGGAGCGAGGAGAGACGGTCGGAATTGTTGGTGAATCTGGCTCAGGGAAATCCACATTGGGAAACGCGATACTAGGGTTAATCCCGGTTCAAAAGGGTACGGTTGAATTAAATGGCGAGGATATTACGCACGTCTCGAAAAATAGGCGGCGTGAATTATCTAGGCACATCCAAGGAGTATTTCAAGATCCGTACAGTTCCTTGAACCCGACCAGAACTATCGGTCAATCGGTTGCCGAAGGCCTAACCGGTATTCCAGGCCTTGGCAAATCCGATATAACCGACAGAGTGGAAATGATGCTGGATCAGGTCGGATTATCTCCAAAGATGAGGGTTCAATATCCGCTAGAGCTATCGGGTGGTCAGCTGCAACGAGTTTCTATAGCACGGGCCGTCATTGGATCGCCAGAAATAGTGATCTGTGACGAAGTAACGAGCGCCCTGGATTTATCGGTTAAGGCTCAAATAATTAATCTTCTCGAAAAGCTCCAAGCAACCTATTCGTTGAGCTTGATTTTTATAGGTCATGATCTGCCAGTAGTAAGACTCGTCTCGAACAGAATCTTGGTGATGTACAAAGGCCTTGTAATGGAGGAGGGAGATGCGGATCAGATCTACCATAATCCGCTCCATCCATACTCGCTTGCGCTCATTGCTGCCTCTCCCGTCCCGGATCCTGGGATCCAGGCGAAAAGGCGGAATGACATTATTTCCGTTCGAGACCCTAGTCGAACCACCGGGAGCGCAGCGCCAGCAACTCCGTTGCCAGACGGTGATGGTTGCCCTTTCGCCCCAAGATGCTCATACGTCATTCCGGATTGTATGACGGAATTGCCTCGACTAAATTCGATCTCGGCGACTCACAAGGTGGCCTGCATCCGGGTCGAGGAGATACGGGCAAAGTTGTCTAACTTGGGCGTTGTGGGGTCTCAACTGGGATATCATTCCGAACCATAGCACTTTGGAATGCACCCTTTTGATGGAAACCGTACCTCACGATCAGTTGGCGATGAGTGGCGTGGCTTTCGACGCGCAATTAGAGTTTGCTGCTTCGAGGAGTAGTTGACAGACTTCTCGTTATTTGGGCGAGGTAGCGCAATATTGGCCATGCGGCTACAGCCCCGGAAGCTCAGCGCAATGAAGGACGGTCAGATTCTGTAAGAATCATGGTCTAGAAGGGTTTACGCCGGCGTCGAGTTCCCTTCTTTGTGATTGTTTTTCAGGCGCGATAAAATTACATGATTATTCCGTAGTTCCGGGATTACTGCTCTCGAAAGCATTTCCGCTGCTCGCTGGAGCTCTAAAATGAGACCCGGTAAGCGATCTTCAGAGAATCGTGAAGTCGGTCCGGAAAGTGAAAGTGCCGCGATGCACGCTCCATCGTCGCCAGAAATCGGAATTGAAACTGCCGATACGCCGGTGTCTCTCTCAGCATGGCTGACTGCATAGCCGTCTTGCGCTGCTTGCATCATCGACAGCCGAAATTCGTTCTGAGATCTTGGGTCGTTTGGGGATAATTGTAGGATCTCCTCGACCAGCTCTTCGGGTGCATCTACCAATAGTATTTTTGAAGCAGCGCCCGCCCACAATGGAAGTTCGTCCCCCACCATAACCACATGCCTAAGGTTTTGCGGTCCTGGTGCCTGGGCGATACAGACCCTGTGTAGCCCATTTCTGATATAGACATTCGCCGTTTCGTTTCCTCTCTGAGCGAGGTCGACGAGAATCCCTTGGAATTCTGGTGGGAAGAGCCACGCATCGTTCGCGGTTCTTGCCCACTGGAGCAGCATGGGTCCTGGAGTGTATCTGCCATTACCGTGTCCCCAGAGAACTCGGGAGTGTTCAAGAGTCTGAAGAAGCCGAAGGACTGTTGTCTTCGGCAGGCCCGTCAAAATAGATGTTTCGTTTACTCCTAGCATCATGTGATCGCGGCTTAGAAGCGCCAAGATTCTCGAGGCTCTATTGACACTTCTGACACCGTTGGAATCGGGCTCGGTACCTTCCGGAATGGCTTTGTATTTCATGTGGGCGATCTGGCTCCTGATATTTTCTTGCTGCTACCTATCATGCGGCGCAACTGTTTACGGAACAGTTTGGCTCAGGTCGTCCCATCTTTGTGCCGAGTGATGGTTCAGCAATTCCGAGCAATGAACCGATGATACCAGCAATCTAGCGTGATATGACGCAGTTCATATCAAAAGGTGGTAATGTATTTCCAAGAGCTGGGATATTCATTCCATCTAGTGGACCGAAAGGAAGCAAGGTTGACTGATAATAGGTAAAACTATGGGAGGAGGGCGGTTGACCAGGCGCTGGTGAAAGGTCCGTTTCCATTGCGGGAGCAGAGGGTGGCAGGAACAGGGACGAGCTATTCATTTTCGGTTTACACTATCACGGTGTGGTTTTCAAGATTGAGCAATTTTAGGTGGGCTTCGATCCGGTGTTCTGTAGTGTCGCACAGCAAAGACTTGTGGGTGTCGAATTTCTAAACGAAAGCCTGCTGCCTTTTAGCCAGTTGTGTTCCCTCGGTGCAAACAGTTGCAGAGTCAGATGAGGCCGATCTTATTTTCCTGACGGATTACGGAAGGCTTCTTCAAGATGAAGCAGGACCATTTGCATAGGAGTTCTGATATTTGGCGAACCGTTTACCGAATGAAGGTAATGAACAGTTGGATATCCATAGTGGCTCACGCGAAGGTTTGACACATGGATGCATTGCACGACTTGAAAATGATAAGTACCTAGTTAATTGATAAAAGGAGGGAGAGGTTTGATGGTGAAATTGGGAGATAGGGCAAGGGGTCGAGGTATAGCTTATTCGATTTCCGCAATTGCTGTGTCTTTTGGACTGGCGGCATGTGGTTCGGGATCGTCCACGAGCGCATCAAAAAGTTCTACTGCGCCATCCGGGACGAAAGCCACAGTCCCTGCAGTGGGTGGAACTTTGACATACGCAAATACGGCTGGGCCCATAAGCATGAATCCAGCAATCATGGGCAACGGAAGATTGGGCATTTTTGGAGAACCCGCGTACGACTCGTTGATCACGATTCAACCCGATGGGAAACTCACGCCGGATTTGGCCACTTCGTGGGGATTTGTAGCTGGATCCCACAATACGGTTTTTGACATCACGCTGCGTAATGGAGTGAAGTTCAGCGACGGAACTACCATGACCGCTCAAGACGTAGTAAATACGATTCAGTATTATCTGAAGACAGCGCGCTTCAGTATTGTCATGGGTAAGGTCGCAAGCGTAACTGCAACTGGGCCGAACACCGTAAGGATGACACTTTCTCAGCCGAATCCCGATCTTGCGTATGCCTTCGATCAGGAGCTTCAAATGGGCGATATCATCGCTCCTGCCGGACTTGCAAATCCCAAGGGCATGAGCAATGCGACGTTTGGGGCCGGTCCTTACGTGCTCGACTCTAGCCAAACAATTCCGGGAACAACCTACACCTACGTCCCGAATAAATATTATTGGAACGCAAGTGCCATTCACTGGAAGAAGATTGTGATCAAGGTGTTTACGGATTCCAACTCGGCTTTACAGGCACTAGAGTCAGGTCAAGTTCAGATTATGCTGGGCAATCCCACGCTAGCACCGACGGCGAAAGCAGCTAGTGGTGTCAATGTCCTAGCTAGCCCGGTCCAATGGAGCGGAATGATCATTGCTGACCACAATGGACAAGTAGTGCCAGCGCTAGCCAATCCTAAGGTACGTCAGGCGTTAAATTACGCCGTGAACCGGGCTGCCATCACCAAGGCGCTTTACGGTTCATACGGGTCGCCAACTGATCAGCTTCAGGGACCCGGTTTGCCCGGGTATTCTCAGTCGTTTGAGAGCTACTATTCCTATGACCCAACAAAGGCGAAGGCCCTTCTCTCACAGGCCGGGTATCCCAACGGATTTTCTATGACCTTGGTGGAGCAAGGCACCAGCCAGACGAATCTAATGGCCGAGGCATTTGCGGGCCAGATGGCTCAAATCGGTGTCAAGGTTACAATAAAGAATGATGCGAGCTTCGGGCAGTATGTAACTGACTTTACATCTAAGAAATTTCCAGTATTAGCTCAAGAGTTGAATTACGGTTCACCGTTTTTCCTATCACTGGAACTGTTTAGTCCTATGCTTTGGAATCCGTTCAATGTTGTGAGTGCAAGCGATAATGCTATGCTCCAACAGGCCTTGGCGGCGTCTCCTTCTCAAGCTCCATCTCTATGGAAGGCGCTTTTTACGGGAATTATGAAGAACGGATTTTGGATTCCAATTAGTAATTCTGATGTCGTTTACTTCACTTCCAAGTCTGTGACTGCGGTTGCACCTGGGGAAACACTCAACATAAACCCTGTCACAGTTAACCCTGCCTAGTAGTGGATCGGCTTGCTGCCATTGAATAGGTAGTGAGAGAACGTGGCAGCAGCGAACCAGATGTTGCCACGTTCTCTGTGAACCATGAATAGATTCGCTCTGAGAGGAGATGAAAAGTTGCCTATTGATGGTGAGTTGCAAAAGGTAATCGATGGAATGTTGGGAGCGGGCCTGTCTTCGCTTTATGAGAATGCCACGCCGGAAGAGGCTCGGGAAAGAGGGCGAAGGGCAAGAAGGGATTTTTATCCTCCGGTCCTTCAAGACGTCTTTTCTGTCATTCAGAGCTATGCGGTGACGCCCGATCGCGACATACCCATTAGAACTTATCGTCCCCTTAACGCGGTCGAGGGTTCAATGCCTACCGTGGTCTATTTCCATGGCGGTGGCTGGATTATTGGCGATCTTGATAGTCACGATGGTCATGCACGGAGGATCTGCAGCACTTTAGGGGCTGTCGTCGTGAATGTGGATTATCGGCTTGCCCCTGAGCACCCGTTTCCGGCAGGATATGACGACTGCGTAGCGGCAACGCGTTGGGTTTTCGAGCATATCGACGACCTGGGCGGAGATGTGAGTAAGGTTGCTGTTGCTGGAGACAGTGCCGGAGGTAACCTGGCCGCAGCAGTCGCGTTTTCGTTCAAGGATGCTCCTCACAAACTTGCGGGACAGCTGCTTATATACCCTGGCGTTGATCTGGTTGGTATGGGAAACCTGGCGGACGCTGAGGTAGACAGTACATTGACTGGAAAACCAGGTGACACGTATATCCGAGACCAATACTTGCCAGATCCTTCGGTTGCCTTTGATCCGAGGGTGTCGCCCTTGCGTGCAATAAGTCACGAAGATCTCGCTCCTGCAGTTATAGGAGTAGCTGAGTTTGACATGCTTCGCACCGAGGGAGTGGCCTACGCTAAAGCACTGGAAAAGGCTGGGGTGTACGTGACACTTCGGGAATTCGACGGAATGATACACGGGTTTTTTGGAATGGGCGGCGTCTCAGCTGCGGCCGAAGCTGCAGCTGATCTTCTGACAAGAGATCTTGGTGCGATATTGAAAGTCGCCAACAGCTAGTTGCAAGGCTTTTTCATTCTGGCACGGGAAGCTCGAATCGGGTGCCGAACAAGTCAAATAAGTTTCGGCAACTTTTGTAGGAATCGTCAGCACAAGATGTTGTGAGTTATAGAAAATGGAGAAATGAATGGTGGGTTGGCTTAAGTTGAATAGATACGATATCCGATACACGGATGTCGGTGAAGGGGATCCAATCGTGATGGTTCATGGCCTGGGTGGCAATGCCAGCACGTGGCTATGGCATATCCAAGAATTGTCCAAGTACTACCGGGTTCTCGCCTATGACAGTGTCAACCATGGTTTCTCGGAAAACTCTCCCCGCAACATTGATGAACCTGACCGGGCTGACGAACTAGAGCAGTTTCTTGAAGCGATAGGGATCGATAGGCCTGTGCTTATGGGCCAGTCAATGGGCGGAATGACTATTCTCCGGTGGCTCTATCGTCACCAGAATCAAGCCCGATGCGCCATTATTTCTGGTGCCGGTTGGCCGATAGATGTGAGTAGTCCACCCCGCGCCTTTGTTGATGGGGATTTAGAGCAAATTTTAGTGGGAGTGGGGGATTCGTTTACGCCAAACTTTGTGAAAGATAATCATGATGTGGTGGCGCGATACATTAGGTTAAGATCCACCGCTACCCGGATTGAGGCCGAGCGATTTCCTCGGCAAATGTCGTTTAGCAACCCTCCCTGGTCAGGATACGACGATTCAATTGCGGAAGGATTTAAGAAGGTTTTGACTCCAACACTATTTTTTGTCGGTGACCAAGACTTTTTTTTCTCAGCAGCTGAAACGGCCCAGAAACTACTTCCTAACTCGACGCTGGAGATTTCGGCGGGTGTGGCGCACAACGCCTATTTTGAGCGAATGGATGAGTTCGTCGGTCTCGTGAAGTCGTTTATTTCCTCAAATCCTTGAGCTGTAAGAGCTTGGTAAGCAGGTGTCGCAGGTTTGCGCTCTTCTGCTTCTCCAGAGACTGAGCTTCCTCGCAGCTCCCTCGGTTGATCTCGGGGGAGACACCGCTATCTCAACATGCAGCTGATCAAAGATAGAGAACGTGAACTCGCCTTCACGGTGGCTTAGACTTGAGACCATGTAGAGCGCCATGGCTCAATTTGTACAACTACCGGCACACAACCGATGTTTCAACCTCGAATCGCACTTTGATGGGGGAGCAGATTTTATAGAGGCGCTTGTAGTGCTTCAATTGCAGTTCATTATGCTTTGCAATCGGTCGCACTTACTTTCTTGGGTTTTTGTCGCAAAACTGGAGTGTGGATTACCAAATAGGCGACAGCTTTTCTGACGCAGGGGGGACCTTGGTAAGGATTTTTAGACGGAACCCTAATGATAAGCTGCCAAAGTCGGGGAGGTAGGTGGCGCATCCTAAAATAGGTAATACGACACCAGGCCCGACATTTGCGGCAACTCATGTCTTGTTTGAGCTAGAGTTAGGGATCTTCCCGAGTGGGCTTTGTCGAGATTTGAGGGTGCGAGCTCGGGACGTTCAAGTCGAATCTTACGCCCACCATGCGGATAGAGAAGCAAATTGCTGCCGCAGCGACGGCAAGTGCGCCGCTGTAAAAGTGGAGGTATAGCGCTATCGCTGTGAGTGTTGCACCACAGGCCGCAGGTATGGCATATAGATCACGCGAGAGTACCAGCGGGACCCTTCTAATCATTACGTCGCGAATTGTGCCACCGCCCACGCCAGTGACGGTTCCCAACACTGCCGACTGGAATGGGCCCAAATGGGCCGCGAACGCTGTCGTGGTCCCGGTGACGCAAAAGAGTGCGAGTCCGGCAGCGTCAAAGACGGTAATATACCTTTGCAGGCGAACCCAGAGTCGTCGAGCGATGAAGGCGACGATGCCGGCGCCTCCGCCAACGGCTAGGTATCTCCAGTCTTGAAATGCAGCAGGGGGAAGAGAACCGATGAGTACGTCGCGGATTATGCCACCACCGAGAGCAGTGATAACCGCCAGGGCGACGACACCTACGATATCAAGGTTCTCGGCCTCCATTGCTGTGAGTGCGCCGTTTAATCCGAATACGAAGGTGCCAGAGAGATCGAGTGCTAGCTGGAGAGTGGGGTTTGCGCTCAAAGCTATTCCTACTGGTTTCTTGTATTGGGCTGGCCGAGCCATGCGAGGGTGGCGACGACCATGGCCTCGATTCCAGTGTCAAGTGTGGGCTGAAGGACCGGGGCGAAACGCGCTGAATGATTTACCGGAATGTCCTCCGATACACGGTCTTCTTTCTCAGCCTTTCGATAAGTATCGGGATCGATCCCGCCAATACCCCAATAACAGTAGGGCGTACCAAACGCATCGGGGATGTCACTGAAGTCCTCGCTTGCGGTTTGCATCGGAAGTGCTTGGGTGCGTTCACCGAAAAACGAGGTGAATGCAGCGGTTACTACAGCATTACTTTTGTCGTCGTTGTTTGTGATCGGGAACCGACCGAATAGTTCGTAGTCCGCGGGTTGCGGAGACCCTGATGCGGCGCACTCGGCGTCGACGATTCTTCGGATAATTCTGAGCACTGAGGTTCGGGTCTGTTCCTTGTAGGTGCGGATGTTGACCTCGATAGTAGCGTGGTCCGGTATGACATTGCTTTTGGTGCCAGCCTGCAATCTTCCTACCGTGACAACGACCGGTTCTCCGGGTTGCATCTCGCGGGCCACGATTGTCTGGAGTCGAACTACCACCATGGCAGCTAGAACAACAGGGTCGACCGAAGCCTGGGGAACAGAGCCATGAGCGCCACGTCCGTGTAGCGTAATTCGGATGCTGTCTGCTCCCGACAGGATCGGGCCTGACCGGGTGCCGACGAGGCCAGCTGAAAAAGGCAGTAAATGCTGGGCCAGTGCGACGTCGGGTTTTGGTATCAGCCCAGTCAGTCCATCTTTGACCATCGAACGCGCTCCATCGCCCGTCTCCTC